>JBIKOC010000106.1:0-6081 GCA_044358335.1 Flavobacteriales bacterium
GAATAGACCTTGATCTAATCCTGTCATCATCGGAATAAACTCAAACAAGGCTTGGAAATTCCCTTCATTTAAATATTGTTTTTCAAACTGATACCCAAATTGAAACATCATCGGTTGTGCTTCAAAACCACCACTGTTGCGGTTCGAACCTAAAATAGATGCTGTTTCTCCGGTAAACATGGTGAATCCCATACGCGGACCATCAGTTCTCAAACGCAGTTGATACGGGTTGTTTACGGTATTATCGAAATCATTTTTCAGCGTGAGTTTCTTTTTGATTTCCTCATCTACCGGATTTCCCATCAATTCATCCAAGGTAATCTCAATCATATTGCGGTATTCAGCATTAATTTTCAAGAAATCGTTCGTATATGTACGTTCAACAGTTCCGTTTTTTACATCGAGTATGCGGAAATTCACGGTGATGTTATCGCCTACTGTACGAATGCTTCCAGTTAGAATTTTATCTACATGAAGTTTTGCTCCCATCTCAGTCAGACAAATTTTCGAAAAGCAATCAGTCAAATTAATTCCATCGCGTTTGGCTAAGAAATTCATGTCGTATTGATCCAATAACTCGTAAGTACCAATACGCTCCATTTTACGCATGGCCATTTCGGTTAAAGTGGAATAACCGTTTCCAGGAAGTGCATCGTTTGCATCAATATCACCCACAGCTAAAAGTGGACGATTGCTTTGAGCAACTAAAAGTGAAAATGAAGTAGCAACGAAAAGGATAAGTGAAAGTGTCAGACGTTTCATAAGAATTTGTTTTTGGTTTTTTGTTGAGACAAAGTTGCAGCAGTTCAACACCTCACTTCTACGGATATTCGCCAACACATTCGCACTTCAATTAATATTTAATAATTCTGCACACTCAACAGAGCTAATTTTGCACTTGATTTAGTATTATTTTCAAACTACATTTGACATTTACGCATATAACACAAATCAATAGCAACTCACTTACGGAATAATGCCAAACAAAACCCGCATTTTTCATCAGCAGCGTTTTATTGCGCTACTCAAGACATTGGTTCCAGGTCAAGTCAACCTAGCGCGCGACCTTATGGACATTCTGGAAATCAGTCAGGACGGGGCGTACCGGAGATTACGTTGCGAAACAGCCATCACGCTCGACGAAACCGTGAAGATTTGCCTGCATTACAGCATTCCGCTCGAAGCACTCAACAACGAAGTGCCCAATGTGGTCACATTTCAGTTTAATCCGCTCGACCAAAGCCTCGATCAGTTCCGTAATTACCTGCAAACACTGAGCGATCAACTGAAATCCTTCCGCAAACATGCACAACCCGATTTTCACTATGCTGCCGAAGACATTCCCATGTTTTACCATTTCGGCTTTCCAGAACTAACAGCCTTTAAGCTGCTCTATTGGATGAAATCCATCCTCAATATTCCTGAGTTCGAAAGCACGCATTACCCATTTCCAGTGGAAGAGTATTTCGATACCGAGCTGCTGAAAGGTCTATATCAGCACTATGCCGAAATTCCGGGAACCGAAATCTGGACCGACGAAACCATCGAAAGCAC
Source organism: Flavobacteriales bacterium (assembly GCA_044358335.1). Taxonomy (GTDB): domain Bacteria; phylum Bacteroidota; class Bacteroidia; order M30B66; family M30B66; genus CALQRR01. Next base: position 1,555 of record JBIKOC010000106.1, read on the forward strand.
CTTACAACAAATCAAATTCTATTGGGATGCGGGTTTCTTTGTCAGCAAGGACGCAGCATTGACAGTAATCGGCCAGATGGAAGAACTCATTCGGCGCGTAGCCCGCCAAACCGAAACCGGGCAAAAAATTGGCTACAATGGCGCATCCACGGGCGCTGTGCTCAATGTGTACCTCTGCGATTTAATGATTGGGAACAACTCCATTTATGTAAGTACCGACGAAAGTGCCATTTCCTCTATCGGTTACAACACCTTCAACTCCATCCTCACCCGCAACGAAGCCTTTAACAAACAACACTTGCTCTGGATGGATAACCTAAAACGCAAATCCATTCAAATAAGCGGCATGGCAGAAAAAATCCGTAATCAATTCTTCAAAGCCCAACTCAAAAAAATCGATCAACTCCGCGACGCACTTTAAATAAAGCATATTTGGGCGTATGCGTGTATCTATTTCGCTTCGCTACATATATAAACGTACCGCGCTATCGCCCATGCACGGCATTTGGCTCTATCGCTTACGCAGCATTTTACATTGGTATAGCATCCTTCTCCAGCACCCCAGGACTTTAGTCCTGGTAATTTACCCTACTCGAATTTAAGTAAGTAGCCCTACTCAAATCCAATTTCTAAATGAATTACGCTGAACGAGAATTTCTCCCCTCTCTCGCAGAGAGGGGTCGGGGGTGAGGTCGAACTACACTACCTTTGCCAGCCCAGCAAACACCATGAGTAAAAGCAGTTTTTCCGATTTAAACCTCAACACGCCACTCCTAAATGCTATCAACGATTTAGGTTTTGAGCATCCAACTCCCATCCAGGAACGCGCCTTCTCAGCTATGATGGCGGGTAACGATGTAGTTGGTTTAGCACAAACCGGTACCGGAAAAACCATTGCCTATCTCCTGCCCTGCTTGCGTCTCTGGAAATTCTCCAAAGACAAACTTCCTCAAACGCTTATCCTCGTTCCAACGCGCGAACTAGTAGTTCAAGTAGTCGAAGAAATTACCAAGCTCACAACATACATGAACATCACTGCAGTTGGTGTGTATGGTGGAGCAAATATTCGTACCCAAAAAGACGCTATCCACCAAGGCCTCGACATTCTTGTAGCCACTCCCGGTCGCTTACTTGATCTTGCTCTTGATGGAACACTCAAAACCAAAACCATCAAACGTTTAGTGATTGACGAAGTTGATGAAATGCTCAGCCTTGGTTTTCGTGCTCAGCTTGAACGTATTTTCGATGTGCTTCCTCCTAAGCGTCAAACACTCATGTTCTCTGCCACGCTTTCCGACGATGTAGATTCCATGATCAATACCTATTTCCGCGCTCCTATTCGAATTGAAGCTGCACCAGTCGGAAGTCCGCTCGAAAATATCAAACAGGCTGTCATTGAAGTTCCCAATTACAACACAAAACTCAATCTACTCAATCATTTGCTCAGTCAAGACAATATGGACCGTGTGCTCCTATTTGCTGGCAGCAGAAAACTAGCCGATAAACTCTACGAACACCTCGAAGCAGAATTTCCAACGGAAGCAGGTATCATTCACTCCAACAAAGCTCAAAATACCCGTTTTCGTGCAGTTGAGAATTTTGCCGAAGGAAAACAGCGCATCCTCATCGCCACCGATATTCTTTCGCGAGGCATCGATATTACTGGCGTTTCGCATGTAATCAATTTCGATGTGCCCGATGTGATGGAGAATTACACTCATCGAATAGGCCGCACAGGTCGTGCCGATGCTAAAGGCGATGCTATTACGTTTGTGATGGAGAAAGATGCCGAAATGATAGCTTCTATTGAGGAATTTATGCAAATGGGCATTGAACGTTTGCCTATTCCCGAAGAAGTAGAAATATCAAGCGTCCTTACGTTGGAAGAACAACCACGTATCAATATGCCGGGTAGTAAAGTCAAACCAAGTAAATACGAACCAGGTCCAGCTTTCCACGAGAAAAAAGACAAGAACAAGAAAGTCAACGTTCGTAAAACCCGCGCCCAACAAATGCGGGAGAAATACAATAAGCCAAGAAGAAAAGGCTAAATCACTCTGCGCTCAAAGGCAAAATAGATTTCTGTGGACGACTCGTTAGCCAAACACCTGCAAAGACAAAGGCTGCAGAAATTATTTTAGATAAATCCAACTCATCTTTTCCCCAAGCAATAGCTATGAGGGCTGCTAAAAAGGGTTGCATATAAATGTAAATACTCACCACCGAAGCACTCACCGTGGCTAGCGCGTATGCATTGAGAATATAGGCTAGAAACGTTGCTCCTACTACAATAAATGCTAAAGAACCAAAAGCCCACATCGGGACATTGGGCCAATCAACAGCCATAACTTCGGTCATACCAATGGGTAGAATGGGAATCCATCCACACAAGAACACAAATAACATCACAGTACTCGCTCGGTAGCGTTGCATCAACGGACGAACAATAACTAAATAAACCGCATAAAAAGCAGCATTGAGCAAAATCATCAAATTGCCCCAATGATGATCTCCTTCATTTGCCGAATGTGGTCGCTGAAGAATAAGAATCAATGCTCCGCATAAGCCTAATAAAATTCCCAATGCCTTCCAGGAAGTAATACGTTCATGGGCAATCAGCGCAGCTGCGATCAACACCAAAACTGGATTAGCAGTAAGAATAATAGCTGCTTCAATGGGTGTGGTCAAACTAAGCCCTTTGAAAAACAGCAACTGATTACAGGCTACTCCGGTCAATCCACATAAAAGAAAACGCATCCGGTCTTCTTTCCGAATGCGTTCTGATTTTCTAAGAAAGAGCAAAGCAAACAAGAGGATTGCTCCTGTTACTCGCAGTACGATAATTCCAAACGGTGCAAAATACGCCGGCATCACCTCTTTGGCGACCGAATAATTGGCTCCGTAAATCACATTCGCAATCAATACTGCCAAATGCGCTTTCCACACTGCTTTCATGCTGCGCGAAGGTACGGTATCACCAAACGATTCCAGCCATCACACTAAATCGTACTCCCGAATTCGGTTGTGCCGAAGTAAGCGTTTGCTTAATAGGCGATTGCACCGAACAGCCTAACATCCAATGTTTAGCATAAATATCTAAACCAACAGTTGCCCACGAACTTGTACTTCCCGATTGAACCCGTGGTGCATCAAATTCAATATCTTGATCTAAATGCTCATAGCGCATTCCCGCTTGAGGTAAGATCACCAAGCCTTTCATTGGCAAACGATAAAAAGCCTGCGATTGCACACTGTATTGATCGCCCTTTTGAAACTGAGATTCATTAGCCGTCCATGTACGATAATCGCCTTGAACTTGAACTCCAATACGTTTATATCGAATCAGGTAAACCGAATTCAAAACAGCTGAATAAGCTCCGGTTCCCAATTGAAATCCATTGGGTAAAGTGGTCAATGTTTCATCACGTTGACGATATTTTCCGGTGGGCAAAGAAACGCCAGCTCCAGCTAGCCAAATATGTTTCCAGTTTCGATGAATCGTGTCTTGATTGGTATTCACAATCGTATACAAAGCAGATGCTTGCATATCTCCAATTCCTTGAATGGTGGTAATTCGCAGTGTTTCGAGTCTCTCATGAATACGATAAGGTGCAGTAATCCATAACTGAAGACGCTGATGTGCATACCAACGAAAAAACAATTCTTGGTCGGTATATCGATCTTCCTTCACCAAACTGGCACCGTTCATATTGTCAAGCGTGGCAGGATGGGTAAATTTTGCAGGAGTATAACGCCATCCAAGCATATTACTTTGTATCTGTGGAAACATCCCGCCCGACAATCCACTTGCCGAACAACCACAAACATCACAGCTAATAGCCGGTTTCCCTATTAGCATCAGGAAAAAAACAACAACTAATAGTGGACGAATCCTTGAGTTTATCATACGCGTTAAATTTAAACAGGCGCATAATGTGAGATTACGCGCCTGTTCTGTATGATTATTCGTGTAAATGTTCAAATTCGAATGCTTCCTGAAAACGGTCAGCTGTAGCTACTGCACCTGAACCAGGCATATGAATCATAGGAGTTGCTGCTACACTTAAATTGCTAGTACCATTAAACAATTTAGCTATGTCAACAGCCATATGTATTTGTGGTGCTGTATTCGGGGCAATTGTCATTGTTGCACCTCCAAAAGTTTGACTTACAGTTCTCACTGCATTGGTATTATTGGCTGTTTGAAAACCACCAATATGGTATTCAAAAACTCCACCCATAGAAGAAGAAGGGCAAGTTCCTTCTGCTTTAATAAAAATGTACCCAGTATTCCAAGCCCAAAACATCCCATTTGCAGGGTCTAATGCTCCTGCTTGAGCACCACTCACATTATGAGTAGAATCGACACCAATTGTAAATGTAATTCCAGAATAGGTTCCAGTTGGCACACCCGAAATGGTTAGCAAACGGCTCAAATCATCATTGCTTTTTAATAAGAAGTAACTATTCGGTTGAGACCAAGTTGTACCGTCGGTTTTAGTTAAAATAAAGTTAGAAATTTAGTAG
>JBIKOC010000107.1:0-6032 GCA_044358335.1 Flavobacteriales bacterium
GATGTCGTTGGTATTTTTGTCATCTTTGATCTTATAGTTGTAGTTGTCTATTTTTTTGATGTCGTTGGTATTTTTGTCATCTTTGATCTTATAGTTGTAGTTGTCTATTTTATTGATCTCGTTGATATCGTCTTTTTCTATTTTTTTGATGTCGTTGGTATTTTTGTCATCTTTGATCTTATAGTTGTAGTTGTCTATTTTTTTTATGTCGTTGATATTATCATTGCTTTGATTAGAAGATTTTGATGAACTATTTGAACCCGGCTGTTTTGTTTTTGGATTATGCGCTTTCTTAGATATAGATTTATTAGGCTGTTTTGGCATAGTTCTAAATTTTCCTTGCGCATTTAATGCTGTTGTTGTTAAAAACAAAAAAATAACAAGTAAAGAGCAAATTGATTTTGTCATCACAGTTTGATTTAAAATTTTTAACAAATAAATATTATATAATGATTATACTTAATTAAAAAGGGACGAAACTCTAGAATTGAGTGGCGAATTGATTTGCTGGTGTGCTCCCTTCGACAAGCTCAGGGAGCGCCTAAATCCGCGCACTGAGCCTGTCGAAGTGGGCTGATATGCTAATATGATGGTGTGCTAATGCGTCGCGCTGAGCTTGTCCAAGCGTGCTGGTGTTTAATAAAATGTAAATCGTATATCGTAAATCGTAAATCGTATATCGTATATCGTAAATCGTACATCGAACATCGTAATTTAAAATCACCCAATCATTTCCATGAAATCATATCGATTCACGTCGAATAAATGCGAGGTGTGAATTTTCGATAAGGCTTTCATCATGATTTCTTTTCGGTTAGGGTATTGAGCTTCCCAATCGAGCATCATTTTCTTAATGACCTTGCGTTGCATATTCTCTTGAGAGCCGCAAAGATTACAAGGTATAATAGGAAATTCACGCATCTCGGCATAACTGGCGATGTCGGCTTCTTTGCAAAATGCTAAAGGTCGTATAACCACATGTCGCTGGTCATCTGTTCGAAATTTAGCTGGCATAGCTTCGAGTTTTCCAGAGAAAAAGAGGTTCAAAAAGAAAGTCTCCAAAATATCCTCCCGATGATGTCCCAAGGCCAATTTATTACAACCCATTTCTTCGGCGGCATTGTATAAAATGCCTCGTCGTAAACGCGAACAAAGACTGCACATTGTTTTCCCCACGGGTACTTTTTCAGTTACAACCGAATAGGTATCTTGTTCTAGAATACGATAAGGAACACCCAAATTCTCGAAATAATTCGGCAAAATATCGGGAGGAAATCCAGGTTGTTTTTGGTCGAGGTTTACAGCTACTAGCTCGAATGAATGTTGCATCACCATTTGAACGTGAAGTAACATATCGAGCATCGTGTAGGAATCTTTTCCACCCGATAGGCATACCATAATTTTATCGCCAGATTCGAATAAGGTGAATTTCTCTTGCACATCCCAAACACCTTTGCGCAAACGTTTCGTAAGCTGCTCCTGATTAAGTTTTGTTGCTTCCACAGCGCAAAAATAAAAATATTCATCAGCCATTAAAGACACAAAAAAGCCCGTCTCCTTTTCAGAAAACGGGCTGTATTTTTTGATGTTTGATTACTGCAGTTTAGCACACCATAAAGATGCATTTAGCAATAATTTGGAGTGACTATACACGCCCCAGCCATTATAAAGTACATTGCCTGAATTACCTGTTCCATCATCTACTGGAGAACTATCGCCCAAAACAAAAACACGCCCTGTTCCGAATGTACTCACGGCACACAGTAAATTATTGTTATTCTTTGTTACGTTTGAGGTCCAAACTAATCCTTGAACATTCGGATTAACTGTTGGATTAATAGTAATAGTAGCTCCACTGTTGAATTGAACAGAAGTCACTGCGCCTTGTGTTCCATTTAAAACGGGATGAGTGGATGCGCTTATATTCGTAGATGTTGTGCTGATATTCGTGAAATCAATACTAAATCCGAATGGGTTGCTTTGTATAGTATTATTTGTCATTAAATCGTTCCAAATCATTGGTGCATCCCAACCATCATTGTTGCGATCAGAAACTGTATGATTTGAAATCATCATCAAACTCCCCCCGTTTTGCACAAAAGTTAGAATGGCTGTTTTCTCGGTAGCGGTAAAAACTGTATTGGGCTCATCCACTACAAACACATTGTAATTACTCAAATCTTGAACATTGGTTGAACTGCCATATGTAATGGAAACTGTAGATGGCAATGTTTCAACGTTATGCCCTAATTTTACTAATGCAATTCCCCAAGCAGAAATAGCTCCTCTCCAATACGATTCTGAAGTACTCGCCGTCACATTACTTTGTAATGGTGTTGGGAAGCGTGCTGCCGAAGCATCTTGATCTAAAACCCAATCGGCATTACCGGCTTGTTCAGCATGACGATTATCAAATAAGAATTTCTTAGGACCAGCAGGTGCTGAAGTAATGGTGAATGATGCTGAAGTACTTGTCCCTCCGCCAGGTGCAGGTGTTACAACAGCAACAGTCGCAGAACCAACTGTAGCAACAAGTGCTGCCGATACAGAAGCACTAAGTTGAGTGCTATTAGTATAGATTGTGGTTAGATTAGTACCATTCCAAGTAACAACTGAACCACTCACGAAATTACTACCCGCAACAGTCATCGTAAAAGCGGCAGATCCGGCAGCTTTCGTACTTGGTGAAATAGAACTTAAACTAGGAGCTGGATTCGTTGTGCTAAAATCACTGATACTAATATCATCAAAGTTGATTCGATTGGTAGAAGCATCTGTTTTTCGAATATCGAAACGGATAGATCCACTTAAATCCAATTTAAAGGTTGTTGCAGTGAGTGTTGTACTTGTTGTAGTTACTGGTGAGCCAAATGCTGTCCAAGTAGATCCTGAATTTTGTGAATAATACAATTGCCAATTACATGAAGCATCGGTACCATATAAGGCGTGATTGATAATCACATCTCCAGCACCTGTTGTTCGATCAAAATTCATAGTGAGTTTTCCAGAATTACGAACTCGAGCTGATTTAGCACCATTTTTTCGATCGGAAGTAGAACTACCAATCAAGGCATCATTAAACGTCCATGAACCAGATGTTAGCGTTACCGATCCAGTTGTATAGGCTGTTTTGGTTCCCGTTTCCATTGTTTCAAACAACAAAGATTTAGACTGAGGGCTTGTTTGAACCGATCGACCTGTTTCATTTTGTGTGATGATTTCTTTTTGACAAGACACCACAGTTAGGGCAATAATAATCACCAAGAAAGTGTATATTTTCTTCATGCTTTTTTGGTTAAGACAGCACAATATAGAAGGTATTTATTAATTGCAAGGTTAAGGAATTAAAAATTTATTAAAGGCGCATGTTAATATTGAATGAAGAACGTAGTGTGATAATTAGAAAGTGAAACACGTTTAGAAACAATATGAATTAGGTATGAATACAGAATTATGTAATAAATAGCTTTCACACATACCTATAACTGTTCTAAATTAGTACTTGAAAATGATATATCTATAATGGAAGAAGAATTATCAGTTAATCAGAATTTAGGTTTAACAAGTGAAGGTGTTTTACAATCAGCCAAAAAACATGGTACTAACCAACTGAAATTCAAACAAGAAAATTCAATAGTTCGTTCATTAAAAAGTCTATTGAAAGAACCTATGATACTGTTGTTGCTTTTGGCTTCAACTATATATTTTATCACAGGAGATCAAGCTAATGGTATATTTCTTCTATCTGCCATTTTACTTGTGTCTTTTATCTCATTATATCAAGAATCTCGCAGTAGAAAAGCACTTGAAAATTTAAAAGAATTAACCAAACCATTATGCAAAGTAATACGCGATTCAAAACAGATTGAAATTCATAGTGATGATTTAGTTTTAGGAGATTTATTAGTACTTGAAGAAGGAGACTCAATTGCCGCAGATGCAGAGCTTATTCAGATAAATGATTTTACTGTAAATGAATCTATTTTAACGGGTGAATCATTTGCAGTAGGCAAAGACATAAAAGGCGAAAATCGCTATATATTTCAAGGAACAACAATTGCAACAGGTAGAGCTTTAGCAATAATAAATGCCATTGGAAATGCTACACGACTTGGAAAGATTGGAAAAAGTCTTGAATCAATTCCCGATGAAAAAACTCCCCTAGAAATACAGATTGGCAATTTTGTAAAAAAAATGGTCATCGCTGGTTTTGTGGTTTTTATTTTGGTTTGGGGTATTCATTTCTATCTAACAAAATCAATCTTAACAAGTCTTCTTAAGGCACTTACTTTAGCCATGAGTGTGATACCTGAAGAAATTCCCATGGCAATGACAACCTTTATGGCTTTAGGAGCGCGAAGGTTGATGCTGATGGGAATTATTGTTAAACAAATGAAAACGGTTGAGACACTAGGAAGCGCCACTGTTATTTGTACTGATAAAACAGGCACACTTACAGAAAACAAAATGAGTCTTTCGAAATTATTTGTGCTTTCAAATCAAGCAATATCAGATGCTCATGACATTCAAACTGACATTGAAAGAGAATTGATTCGAATCTCCATGTGGGCAAGTGAACCCGTGCCATTCGACCCTATGGAAGTTGCATTGCATGATGCCTATTCAACAACTATTCAAACAGATGAACGAAAAGAATACAAGCTTATACATGAATATCCATTAATAGGGAATCCGCCTATGATGACTCATGTTTTCGAAAACAACTCCAAAGCCCGAATTATTGCTGCCAAAGGCGCTCCTGAGGCTATACTAAATGTTTGTCATTCATTGACCCAAAATGAAAAGAATAAAATTCAAGAAATTATTCATGAAATAGCAGCAGATGGATATCGAATTCTAGCCGTAGCAAAATCTAATTTTAATGGAACAAATTTTCCACCCTTACAAACGGAATTAGATTTTGAATTTATAGGAATTGTTGCATTTGAAGACCCTCCCAAGGAAAATATAAAACAAACACTCGACGCTTTTTATAAGGCGGGAATTAAAGTCAAAATTGTAACAGGCGATAATGCTGAAACTACTAAAGCAATTGCTAGAGAAATAGGTTTAAAAGGATCTGAAGAAAGTATTACAGGTTCTGAATTAATGAAATTATCGGATGAGGAATTGAAAAGAATAGTTAACGAAAAACAAATTTTTGCACGGATGTTTCCCGATGCTAAAATGAAGATTATTAATGCACTAAAATCAAACAAAGAAATAGTTGCCATGACAGGCGATGGTGTAAACGATGGACCTGCCTTAAAAGCTGCTCACATAGGTATTGCAATGGGTAAAAAAGGAAGTGAAATAGCTAAACAATCAGCTTCCTTAATTTTAGTGGAGGATGATTTATCTAAAATGGTCGATGCAGTATCAACGGGAAGGCGCATCTATGCAAACTTAAAAAAAGCGAATCGATACATCATTTCCATTCACATTCCAATAATATTAACTGTTTTTATTCCTTTAGCATTAGGATGGATGTATCCAAGTATATTTTCACCCATCCATATCATATTCCTTGAATTAATTATGGGACCAACGTGTTCTATTGTATTTGAAAATGAACCTATTGAGAAAAATGCAATGACTCAAGATCCTCGTCCTTTCACTCATACGTTTTTTAGTTGGAAAGAGCTTAATATTAGTATTATTCAAGGATTAATGATCACTTTAGGTGTTTTAGGTATTTATCAATATGCTATTCACCTTGAAAATAATGAAGATAGTACTCGAACTATGGTATTCTTGACCTTAGTAACTGCTAATATTTTACTTACTTTAATTAATCGTTCATTTTACTATTCCATTTTTCAAACATTACGCTCGAAAAATAATCTTGTACCAATTATCATTAGTTTAACTATTTTACTCACTATTGCTATGCTTTCAATTGACTTGGTAGAAAAGTTTTTTGGATTTACCCAACTAAGTATTTATGAGTTGGTAATATCTATTTTTATAGGAAGCTCGTCGGTAATTTGGTTTGAAGGAATAAAGTGGTATCGACGAAAAAACGTTAATTA
>JBIKOC010000108.1:0-6026 GCA_044358335.1 Flavobacteriales bacterium
AGTCGATACAACCATTTGTAGGAGTAATCCAGCTTATTACCATTTAATACAAGGAAATTTGGGTGCAGGAAGTGCGGTTAGTATGACAATGGAAACCTCCGACGTGAATAATTTTCCATTGTTAGCACAACGTGATCCTCAACAAACGGGCGTTTGGAATCGAATACCTTCAAGCACAACAATAACGGGAGGAATAACCACGGTTAATCACACACTTACTAGCGCAATTCAAAGTCGGGCATTTTTGCTTGTTCGAGGAAGGCCCTCAAGACCAGTCATTTCTGGCGATTCGGCTTTTTGCAAAAACAGTTTAAATCAAGAATTTACTATTACATTTGATTCTAGCTTGTTCACCAATTGGACAATAGCATCTGGCAACATCGTACAACAAAACGATAGTGTTTTGATTGTTAACTGGGGAGAAGAATCTAATGGCTTAGTTTCGGCATTTCAATCTGATAGCGCAGGATGCTCTTCATTTCCTGCTAGCAATTCGGTAATATTATGGGATAATCCGGTTGCCAATTTCGTTATAGATGTTCCCGATTTGCCATATGAAGATGTTCCGTTCACTTTAACCAGCTTAAGTTCGGGTGCAGTTGGGCAATATTGGTCAATTGCCAATCTGATGAATTATTCTGATTCGGTTATTCAAGTGGTTTTTGATGCGCCGGGAGTATATCCTGTTTTGTTACAGGTTTTCAATGAATTTGGTTGTATTGATTCTTCCAGCGGAACAATTGAAGTAATCGAAGGAATGGTGATACCCAATACGTTTTCACCAAACGGAGATGGAATAAACGATGAACTTTATTTGATTAATAGCGGAGTTCAAGAGTTTAACCTGAAGATTTTTGATCGATGGGGAGTGCTCGTTTTTGAAACGAATTCATCTAAATTGAGTTGGGATGGAAAAACCAGCAGCGGAGATCGTGTTTCAGCGGGAACATACATGATGGTTCTTACAGCCAAAACCACCAAGAGCTCATTCGAGAAAAGAGGAGCACTAACAATCTTTGATTAATAGGAAGTAAAAAGAGTATTGGTTTGAAAGATGAATTTTAAGATTTCTTCTCTTCCTAAAGATGTTTCAGACGAGGTGATAAAGTTCGTTGGAAACACTTCCCATTCTTCTTGCAAGGTTCTTTTGTAGCGAGCTAGACTCGACTGTAATTGGTTGTGTGAAAGCTTGTCGCTCTTAGTAAAAACAATCACGAAAGGAATCCCATTTGTTCCTAACCAGCGAAAGAAATTGAGGTCAATAGCTTGCGGTTCTAAACGAATGTCGATAAGAACAAACAGGTTCATCAAATTTGTCCGATTAGCAATGTAGTCGGTGATGATTTGACTAAAAACGCTCTTTTGTTCTTTACTGGCACGAGCGAATCCATAACCTGGAAGATCGACAAGAAACCAGTTTTTATTTATCAGAAAGTGGTTTATTAGTTGAGTTTTTCCTGGCCGACCGGATGTTTTAGCCAGTTTAGCTCTGCGAGTTAGCATGTTAATTAGCGAACTTTTGCCCACGTTTGAGCGCCCAATAAAGGCATATTCCGGAAGGCGAGGAGCCGGACATTTTTCTACATCACTGTTGCTTATTACAAATTCGGCCGTGCTGATTTCCATGTTGGGGAAAATTAGATTTTTCTTAACTCAATGGCGCGGTCTATATCCTGAAGGCGCCCAAGAGGAATGGAGGCAATAAGACTTTGCGTGTATGCAGATTTCGGATTTTTATAGAGCTCATCGGCTTCGGCCAATTCCTCTATTCTTCCCTGATTCATTACTACGATTCTATCCGACATGTTTTTTACAACACTTAAATCATGTGAGATGAATAAGCAAGTAAATCCCAATTCAGATTTGAGGTCGTTGATTAAATTCAAAATAACAGCTTGAGCCGAAACATCTAAGGAAGAAACCGATTCATCGAAAACAATAAATCCCGGTTCAGATGCTAATGCACGAGCAATACAGATTCGTTGTCGTTGCCCGCCAGAAAACTCATGTGGAAAGCGGTTGAAATGATCGCGTGTTAAACCAACTTTATTTAAAAGCTCAAGGGCCATCTTTCTTCTCGCAAAAACATCTGGCAGTAAACCATGAACAAGCATTGGTTCCATGATTGCTTCACCAATTCTTATTCTCGGATTGAGAGAAGAATAAGGATCCTGAAACACCATTTGTAGCTGCTTGCGTTCCTTTCTTAAGTAGCTAGCTTGAAGGTTAAGCAGGTTTTTACCTCTAAAAATCACCTCTCCAGATTTTGCTTCAATCAAACGAAGTATAGCTCTTCCTAAAGTTGTTTTTCCACAGCCAGATTCTCCAACTAATCCAAGCGTTTCACCTGGATAGATGTCGAAACTCACCCCATCAACTGCATGAATCTCTTGCTTGTTGTTTGAAAAAAATCCCGAACTAGATTGAAACGTAACGTGTACGTCTTTGATTTTCAAAAGAGGCTCTTGAGAGAATAATTTTTCATGAGCAATTCTTCGACTTTCGGCACTTATGAATATGGAAGGTTTATCGAGGCCGCCATGTTTTTCGGTATGTGCCGACTTGAGAAATTCTTCTACAGTAGGAAGTCTCTCGAGACGCTCATCGATAGATGGTCTGCAGGAAAGAAGTCCTTTGGTATAGGGGTTTTTAGGATGCAGAAAAACTTCACGAATGGTGTTGTTTTCTACAATTTTACCTTGCCGCATGATTAAAATCCGATCGGCCAATCCTGCTAAAACGGTCAAATCGTGCGTGATAAAAAGTAGGCTCATCGCATATTTTCGTCGAAGCTGTTCAAGGAGCTGCAAAATGCTTTTTTGAACGGTTACATCGAGAGATGTTGTTGGCTCATCAGCAATAAGCATTCTTGGGTTACACGAAATTGCCATAGCAATCATGACCCGTTGTTTTTGACCACCGGATAATTCGTGTGGAAAGGATGATGCAATTCGAGCGGCGTCGTTGAGTTTAACTTCTTGAAGTAACTCTAATGTTCTTGTCTTTGCTGCGGAATCCGAAAGTCCAAGATGAGTTCGAAGTGTTTCCGCTATTTGTTCCCCGCAAGTTAAAACAGGATTGAGCGAGGATGCCGGTTCTTGAAATATCATCCCGATTTCTCTGCCTCGAATTTTTCGTCGTTCTTTTTCGGAAATTTTAAGTAGGTCAACCGTTCTTCCTTCTGCGTTTGTGTAAAGAATTTCCCCAGAAACAATCTTAGCTGAATTTGCTGGTAGCAAACCCAACATCATCATTGCCGACACGGTTTTTCCAGAGCCTGATTCACCAGCTAAACCAACTGATTCTCCTTCCTGTATTTGATAGTTGACAGAATCAACAGCTCGAATAATGCCTTGACCAGTGTCAAATTCGACACATAGGTTGTTTATGTCAAGAATGACCGACATTACTGATTAAGTGGAACTTGTTTGGCTGGAGGTAACTGATGATACATCGAAAGCGAGAATTGACCAAAGTCACTAAATTCACTTTCGTCGACCATTTCAATCATCACATCTGGAATTTCGGAATTGGATTTTGTTTTCCAAACTAGGTAGCCACCTTCTTTTTCATATTGGCCATAGACTTCGTTGTAGTAATCTCGAAATCCGTTTAGCATGTTCAAGCCTTCAGCATTTTCATCGAAAGTGGCGCTGACTAATATTTCATACACTTTTCCATTTTCGAAGCCGTAACGAATGGTATAGGTTCCTGATTCTCCAATAGAGCCATCGTATGAATATACATTTTGGTTGAAATCGGATGGTGCAATTCCTTCTGCTCGTTGAACCTGATCTGGGTCGTCGCCAATATTCACACCTCGGAAAAGGCCATCTTCGTTCTTCATCATATCGGCGAAAAGTTCACCATGCTTTTCAAGTCTTCCTCTACAGGAGGAAACAACTAAAAGCAATACAATCGCAGAAAAAAAGAGTTTGAAAGACATAGGTTAAATGCGTGTCGCAAGTTAGCACAAATACATGCTAGAACGTAGTCAGCTTATCGACAGTATTCAACGGAGATTTCTCGAGTTATTGATTGATCTCTTATGTAAAGAAAAACTTTAACAAGTGTAAGCACATCTGCCTCACAATATTTTCTAATGGAATCGGGTATGTTTTCCTGATACCAGGCATTAGCCACCATGCTACCATCCATTTCTGATTTAGGAGATTCTATTCCAAACAAACTGGCAAGTCGATCGAGTGATGTGTAATGCTTGTAATCTCCGAATTTCCAAATGTCTAATGTGTCGAGATGCATGATTTCCCACGGCTTTTTTCCAGCATTATCCAAACATTTTGGCAGCTCCAGTCGGTTGACTATGAACCGTCTCGATAAATATGGGAAGTCGAATTCTTTACCATTGTGAGCACATAGACGTTGAGGTCTTGAATTAAATTTATCAAGGTTTTTGGATAGGTCGCGAAGCAATCTGCTTTCATCAGTCCCGATATAACTTCTGATTTCTAAGCGAAGGTTATTTTTTGCTGTTAATGAGCGAAGCCTACCTGTGGAAACACAAACGACTCGGCCAAATTCAGCATATATGCCAGCACGTTGGTAGAATTCATCCACGTCGTATGGCTGATTTCGATTGAGCGTATCTGCTTTTTTCTTCCAAAACGCCTGTTCTTGAATCGGTGCTTCCGAAAAACTTGGATAAGCTGGAATGGTTTCGATATCTATAAATAGAATATCCGTCAGAGGAATTTCTCTTAGCATAATGATTTGATTAATAACAGAAATGAATGTGGACGACCTATCGGATCATCACACCTTTTTTAAATACGATTGGAACGGAAGTGAAAAATGCTTCGTTGATTGTTCCGGGTAAAAAAATGAATTTCTTATCGTAGATTAATTTGTCGATGTAGAAACTCACCCAATATTCATTATTCAAAACAAAAACATCTTCGATAATAGGCTCAATCTTGACAAAACTCATCGGTTCAACTCGATCGAGAAAATGTCTAAGAACAGATGTTTTAACCGGTTCGTCATTGACAGTGCCATAGCCAGTTGAGCTAACCAAAACACTTTCGATTGCCACATCTTTCAAGTTCACCAAATACACATTCCAAACATCACCTTCTTCGCCTTCTTCGCGCACAACAGCAATGGCAATATCGGTTACTTCGGGAGTGTGAATGTCTTTTATCATGTTTCTGCAGAGCGGTAAATATAGGCCAATGAAAACAGTTGGTATTGTAACCAACAGAAAGAATTATCCGTATGTCTTGTTGAAAACTTTGTTAATTACTTGTTTCGCATGAAAATAGGAGTTAGTTTAGTTCTATAATTTATGCCCCATGCGTATGAAAAACGCCAACTTATTTCAATTATCAGCCTTGATCATGGCGGGTTTGCTGAGTTTTTCAGCTAACGCACAAGATGGTTTTGTGTTGGACAATCCCGGCAAACTGTTTAAGAAACAGGATCATCGTCAAGCGCCCCCACTGAAAACTCGTTATATTTTTGGTGTAGGAGAATTGAGCGGTAGAGAATACTTAAAACAGCAAGATTTAGTTGACCCAAAAGGCAATTTAAAATCAAGCGGCTTGTTTTCTGAAGATGGAAATAAGAGCGGTGATTTACGTTACACATACGATGCCGCGGGAAAACTCACCAAAACTGAACTCAAATACATTGGTAAAAACATCAAAGAGGTAACTCAATTTGATGCTAATGGAAAGGCCGTTAAAAAAGACATCCTTACCAAAACCGATTCACTTATTAATAGTGTGACTTACGTGTATCATCCGTCAGGTCAATTAAAAGAGGAGCAAACATTTCGAGGAGATAAATTAATTCGGAAAGAAGTTTACGATAATGAATACAATGCTGCCGGAAAGGAAACGCAACAATGCCGGTATCAAATTGATAGTGCTGGCGCTCGTGTTCCTCAAAACGCACCCATGACTATAAGCGAATACGATAACGAAGGTTTGATTCTTCAGCGTACCGTTTATAACAACAAAGAGAAACGTAAAATGATGAGTTGGATTTATTACAAATATCAGCTC
>JBIKOC010000109.1:0-6014 GCA_044358335.1 Flavobacteriales bacterium
AAGCATGGTAGGTCGATGGCCGTTAAAGTTGGAAAGGTTTTGAAATCTCCAGCTACATCGCTCCAGCCATATCCTCCAAGCATATACAAGCGATTTTCATCTTGGTAAAATGGAATATTAGAGGAAGTCAGCGGTTCATACAGGTTGATTGGCAATCCGGTTAGAGGAGCCGACCATTTTTGTCCTGAGATAGGATCAACTACCCAAGCGGATTCATTTTTCCCATTATTGGGGAAAGCGAAAGGCGACTGAAATCCGTGTAGCCCGTTGATTCGTCCACCTAAAATAATCCATCGACCATTATATGAAGCAATAGCCCCCGAATGAGAAGCTGGCATATCGCTAATTGAGAATGGTTCAATTTCAACGTGAAACGAATCAATCTGAGCCGAAGCACATAGAGGAAAGAGGATGCAAAAGAGCAGATTTCTCAGGTTCATTATTCCTGAATGAGTTTAATTACTTCCTGATGAGATTCACCTTGAATACGAAGCAAGTAGACGCCAGCAGGTTGAGCGCTAAGATCGATTTCGATTTGTTGTTTTCCTGTTGCTTGAATTGGTTTAGAATAGCAACGTTGTCCGGTGATGGAGAAAACTTCAATCAAATTCCAAGCTGATTGATTGTCTTCTAAGCTAATTTGAAATTTATCTTTAAAAGGATTCGGAAAAATCTGAATTCCTAATTTCTTAGCATCTTCAATACTTAAACATGATTCCACATTTAGTGTGAGAGAAGCAGTTCCAGCGCAAGAATTTGCATCAGCATAAGTATAGTTAATTACAAATTCTCCTATACCTGCAGTTGCTGGATCGAATGAGTTATTGCTTATTCCAGTACCATTTAATTGTCCGCCTTCAGGAGTAACAACTAAAGGTTCAAGAGCTGAATCGATACAGAAGTTAGTAGTTGCAATACTGAGCGTTACTTGAGGAAGCGGAAGGAGTGAGATATCAAAATCTGCTGGGATTGCATCACAACCATCACTAGTCGTGTAATTGTATGCAATTGTATATGTTCCAGCACCTAATTGGAATGGATTAAAATTTCCATCTACAACTCCTGTTCCTGAGAAAGTACCACCACTTGGACTTCCAGTTAGAGAAATTGGGAAAGCGGCGTCTTCACAAAGCTCAGTGAAAGCAGGAGAGGCTGTTAATTCAGGAACTGTAAAAACGGTGATAGTTAAAGCTTCTGAAGTTGCAGTTGGAGCACCAGTGCGAGTTACTTCTACTTTGTATGTACCTGCTTCGTTTGCTGCATACTGGTTATTAGTTGCACCCGAAATAGCCACATCATCTTTATACCATTGGTAGCTTAGAAGTGGATTGAGTCCTGTGCTTAACGTGCGAGTTGTACCTGGACAAATTGCCAATGCTCCATCAGCGTTAATAAGAGCCATTGGACTTCCGTTAGGAGTAGTTAAGCGAGAGATTCTTCCGTTTTGTTGAGCTAAGTATACTTCACCATATGAATCTTCGCCAAATGTGGTGTATTGAAAAGTGACGTATACACCATGATCGGTTGAAGTGGCTATACCGCTACCGTTTGGTATAAGTGACCAGATCCGTCCACTGCAATAATCGGTTACGAAATAACGACCATTCAATGAAGCATATAGACTTCCACGATCAACAAATCCACCAGTTATTGAACAACCGTTTGGAGTGCTATGCGCATATTCAAACACAGGATCTGTTCTATTTGGAACAGTGCAGTTAGCACCTGAATAAGCATGTAAACCTTCTCGACATTTCCAGCCGTAATTCTGTCCACCGTTATCAGGAGCCTGGATGTAATCAACTTCTTCGTATACATCTTGTCCTACATCACCAATCCAAAGATCACCTGTAGATCGGTCAAAACTGAAACGCCATGGGTTACGTAAACCAGTAGCCCATATTTCATCTAATATATTATCACCGGATGTTAGAAATGGATTAGAGCTAGGTATGCTATATCCTGTAGCACCACTCACATCAATTCGAAGCATTTTTCCTAGCAAGGATGCACCATTTTGAGCATATCCTTGTGGATCTCCGCCGCTACCACCATCGCCCATACCAATGTATAGGTAGCCATCGGGACCGAATGCGATGTTTCCACCATTATGGTTTGAATAAGGCTGCGTTACAGTAAATAAAATTTCTTCAGAAGCAGCATTACCTGCATTGGGATCAGACGAGACTGTGAAACGAGAAACAGTAGTATTCCCTGTTCCTGTTTGATTCGTATAATTCACATAAAACCGACCACTTGTAGCATAGTCAGGAGCGAATGCTAATCCAAGTAAACCTTGTTCATTCCCCGTGCTTTTTACACGCGATACAATGTTCAAAAATGTGGTTGCTGTTGTAACTCCGCCTGAAGCATAGGGGTCGAAAAATTTAATTCTTCCTGGAGCTTCAGTAAAGAACAAACGTGAATCACCACAATTGGCAATGCAAGTAATTTTGTTGGTTGGTGTAGTTGTAATGTTGGCAACCTGTGTGAGAACCACAGTAGGTGTTTGAGCATACATGACTGTAGTAAAACAGATTGCAGCAAGAAGGATAATTTTTTTCATCGGGATGGGTTTTCGCGAATTAGTTGTTCAGTTCGGCAAAGATTTTTGCAGCATCAAATTTTTTGGCAGGCTTTCCTTTGCGGATAATCTTAACTGATTCGATGGTGTCGCCTTGAACAATAGCATCAACCACATCTTGACCACTAATCACATGTCCAAAAACAGTGTGTTTGCCATTAAGCCAAGGTGTTTCTTTATGCGTGATGAAGAACTGACTACCATTCGTTTTAGGGCCAGAATTCGCCATAGATAAAATTCCGGGTCCAACGTGTTTCAAATCAGCTACAAATTCATCCTTGAATTTATATCCTGGACCACCTGTTCCATTACCAGCAGGATCGCCACCTTGAATCATAAAGTCTTTAATGACACGATGAAATTTGAGTCCATCATAGAATGGTTCTCCGGCTTTCTTAGCGGTATTAGTGATTTTACCTTCAGCCAATCCAATAAAATTGGCAACAGTCAAAGGAGTTTTTTCAAATTCGAGTTGAATAAGAATGATTCCTTTGGATGTTTTCATTTCGGCATAAAGCCCTTTTTCTAGTTTAGGTTTTTTAGGCTTGGAATTGCCTGCTTGAATGTTTGCAGGTTGAAGAATTAAGCAAGCGAATAGACTAAGAAGAACTGTTTTTAACATGGATTGAAAATGATTCTGTGGGTTTTACAAAAAACAAAAGCCTAACTGTATTAACAGCAAGGCTTTCTGACGAATGGTTGAAATTAATCTTTGCGACCGAATAATCGAAGCAAGAACAAGAAAAGGTTAATGAAATCGAGGTATAAAGTTAACGCACCAATTACAGATGCACGTTTACCTTCACTCGATTGAATATCCATAGTAGCGCTGATGTTTTTAATTTTCTGTGTATCGTATGCTACTAATCCAACGAAGATTGCTACGCCTAAATAGCTGATAATCCAGTAGAGTGTTTCGCTTTGTAGAAAATAGTTAGCGATGGATGCAATGATAACTCCTACTAAGGCCATCAGGGCTAAATTTCCGATACGAGTTAGGTCAGCTTTAGTGGTATATCCATAAATACTCATCACCGCAAATGTACCTGCTGTGATGAAAAATGTTAGGGCGATCGAACCAGCTGTAAACAAAAAGAATATGGAAGCGAGTGTTAGTCCGTTTAATGCTGCATATCCAAAGAAAACTAAGGAAGCAACCATTGGTGACATTTTCTGAACAGCCAATACGAGTGAACCAACCAACAGAAGTTCTCCGATTATTAATCCGTAAAATACCAATTTACTACTGAAGATAAATTCGGTCAAAGCAGGTGTCATGGCTGTGTACATAGCCGCTAATGCGGTAATAACTAAGGCAATAGTCATCCAGCCATACACTTTAGTCATAAACGCTGCCTGTGCAGAATCGCTGCTTTGGCTGAGTGTTAACTGATCAATTGGATCCTGATACATCGTGTTTTGTTGTTTGGGTTAAAGGTATGTAGAAGCGAGTAATCTGAAAAACAAATGTCGATTTATGCTAGAATTAGAATTTACTAGGTTTTCGTTTTATGATAAAAGATTACAAATCTCAATACCCATACTTCTCTTTCCAGAGTCTTCTCAGGTGATCTCTCATTTCATTTTCACGCGCATTGGCACCCGGGTCGAAAAGAACATTCCCTTTGATTTGTTCAGGAAGGAACTCTAAATCGATAAAATTGTTTTCAAACTGATGCGCATATTGGTAATTGTCTCCATACCCTAGTTCTTTCATGAGTTTGGTAGGCGCATTTCTTAGGTGAAGTGGTACCGGTAAATCGCCTGTTTCTTCCACTAATTTTCTTGCTGCACCAATGGCTTTATACGATGCGTTGCTCTTAGCTGAACAGGCAAGATAGATAGCAGTTTGACTTAGAATTAGCGAACATTCCGGATAACCTATGACATTTACTGCTTGAAAACAGTTATTGGCCATGATTAAAGCTGTAGGATTCGCATTTCCAATGTCTTCTGAAGATAGAATTAACATACGTCGTGCAATGAATTTAGGGTATTCTCCTCCTTCAATCATCCGAGCCAAATAATACACCGCTGCATTAGGATCGCTACCTCGTATGCTTTTGATAAAAGCTGAAACGATGTCGTAATGCTGTTCCCCTGATTTATCGTAACGAGCTTGATTTTCTTGTAAAACAGCCGTTACACTATGATTGGTAATTTGAACGGGTTCGTCGCCTGTATGTGTATTGACAACTAATTCGAATAAATTCAACAGTTTGCGAGCATCTCCTCCAGAATAACGCATCAAAGCATCGGTCTCTACTAATTGTATTTCCCGGAATTTTAGGAAACGATCTTCTCTCATCGATCGTTCAAGCATTCCTAACAATTCTTCTTTACCAAGAGATTGCAATACATAAACCTGACAACGCGATAAAAGAGCCGGAATCACTTCAAAAGAAGGATTTTCGGTTGTTGCTCCAATCAAGGTTACAATGCCACGTTCAACAGCACCCAATAAAGAATCTTGCTGTGATTTACTGAAGCGATGAATCTCATCGATAAATAAAACAGGCTTGCGTAACAATCCACCTTGTCGAGCAGCCATGTCGATAATCTCACGTACTTCTTTCACACCCGAAGCAATTGCACTGAGTGTAAAAAAAGGTGCTTCACTTGCCTCTGCCAATAAACGAGCAAGTGTTGTTTTGCCCACTCCTGGAGGGCCCCATAGAAGGAGAGAAGGCAATGGGAGTTTCTGGCCTATAAGTTTAGCTAGAACTGAACCTTCACCTAATAAATGAGTTTGTCCAACATACCCTTCTAAGGTCGAAGGGCGCATTCTTTCAGCAAGTGGTTCGTTGGCATTCATGATCGTCCAAATATAGGAGCATCTTCCGGACGGCGGTGTTTCCAGCGTTTATGAGACCAAAGCCAGAATTCGGGTTGTTCTTGAATGGTGCGTTCTAGAATTGCGGCATGCTTGGCAGTCACTTCACCTTCTTGGTTTAGCGCTGCGTTTTCGGTAACGAGTTCGTATTCAAGTGTGTAGTGACCTCGTTTTATTTTTCTGATTATCCCAAACGCAACAGCCATTTCATATAAGGCTGCATATTTCTCAGTGCCTTTAGCGAAAACTGTTTCTTGTTGAAGGAAATCGAGCCAAACACCTTTTTCGGGTTTAGAAGGACTTTGATCAGCTACAAAACCAGTAATGCTGAGTTGATCTTTACGGTTTTCTAGTTCTAGGAAAATTTTACTCGCATCGACAAGTATAATGCCAAATCGGCTTCTGGAGCGTATCATAGCCCGATTCATTACAGGATCCTTAATCGATAAATATACACCTTGGGGCACATATTCGCTTTGTAATGGAAGCGTAATGGCTGCCCATTCCCAATTGCCATAATGACCAGTAACAGCAATCATTTTTCGTCCTTGTTTTCGATAAAGTTCAAGGAGTTCGGGATTGATGAGTCGTAAACGT
>JBIKOC010000110.1:0-5991 GCA_044358335.1 Flavobacteriales bacterium
CGACGAGAACCCAGCAATACCAATTTTCGATGAATTTTCGCGCCATCATCCAAGTGATGATTAATCCGGCAACCCCCATGCTGGCATCAAAAAAAGGCACATCGGTATTGGAATAATGAACGAGTGTTAAGCCAAGCAAGTAGGAGGCAAGTAGAAAGAGAATGGAAAGTGCAAACGCAATGTTGAGCGGAATATTTCGAACGGGACGATCGGTTGCTTTTTTACCTAAACGAATCCAAGTCCACCAGCCAAAGAAACCAATCAGGACATAGGTAATTTGCAATCCTGTTTCGGCATAGAGGCGAGATTGAAAGAAAACAGGCACATAAAGAGCGGACCCTAAAATACCGAATGCCCAACCGGTAATATGTCCACGCGCGGTGAGGATAACACCTAAGAGCGCGAGAAGAAAAGCACTAAGTTCGAACAGTTGAGCTCCGAGCATGTAGGGGAATGAGATTCACAAACATCGGTTTTTTTGAAGGGTTTCACCTCACATAATTCCTACTAATAAACCAAGCCCAAGCAATTAATACAAATTGTAGCGGCAAGCGAATGAGAGCAGCTGTATATGAGCCAATGGCGGGCGATTCGCGAAAAACGTCCCAAATATGAACGGGAAGAAAAAGAATCATTAAAACTAAAATTCCTAATGCTGCTTTTTGCTTGTATTTGGCGATGAATAATCCAATTCCTAGACTGAGTTCGATTATTCCTCCGGCAATGTTTATCGCCAGTTTCGGAAGTGAGTCAGGGATAAATGCATCGTAAAAAGAAGGATTAACGAAATGCATGATTCCGCCTAAAATCATAAAAATTCCGAAGAACTTGGTTAATACAGGTTTTAGGTTTTTCATGATTTAGAATTTGTTCTGAATGATACTCCAATATTAGTTTATTCCGAATGACTCCAACTATTTCGAAATTCCCCTTCTGGATCGTACTGTTCGGCTTGTTTTTGCATGTTGAAAACACGTTGACGTGGATCGTTTCCAACTCCGGCTAAATAAGCCCAGTTGCCCCAATTATTGGCTGGATCATAATCGATTAATTGTGATTCGAAGTATTCGGCTCCTAAGCGCCAATCGAGTTTTAATTGATGCACCAGATAACTTGCCACATTTTGTCGGCCTCTATTACTCATAAAGCCTGTTAAAGCCAGTTCTTGCATGTTCGCATCAACCCATTTATCACCCGTTTTTCCAGTTATCCAATTTTGGAATAATGATTCAGAATTTACTATTTCTCGGGTCGGATGATAAATACCCATTCCATTTTTTAAGAATAGTTTCGCACCAAACTTGAGCAACATGTAGCGAAAATAGTCGCGCCAGAGCAGTTCAAACTGAAGCCAGTAAGTCGATTCGTTTGCTCCAAGTTTTCCTTCCAGAGATTTTAACTGCGAGTAAATTGTTCGAGGAGAAACCGAACCATTCGCCAACCAAGGACTAAACTTCGTGGAATAATCCGCTCCAATTAATCCATTTCGCGTTTCCTTGTAACGCAGCATCTGTTGGGTGTGGAAGAAATAATCTTCGATTCGAAGCTGAGCAGCTTGTTCGCCACCGTTAAATGGAAATGCAGTTCTCGAATCGGGAATTAGGTGGTTTTCTTGAACAAGTTTTTCAATGGAAATTCCTTTTTCCTGATGCGAAAATCCGACAGGTGAACCATACTCAAATGGAGCGCGAATGTGCCAGTTTGATTCACATCGTTGACGAAACTGGGTAAATACATTAGGAACTTCATTTATCGAACAAAACAAGTCCTCGGGATGAACCAAAAAGTCGTCGAAAGCCTTGTGAATAGTAACGTTTAATTTTTGAATTGCAGCCGAAACTACTTCCTCTTGAGCTATTTCTTCACTGGCAAAGGAGGAAGTAAAACTCAGCTGTTGAATGGCGTATTTGCTGCAGATCTGTGGTAGAATTTTCTGTGCTTTTCCAGAAAGGATGAGCAACTCTGTGCCTTGTTTTTTCCAAGAATTAGATAAGTCCTGCAAGGTTTGATATAGAAACTGCTTGCGGAATTTTCCTTGTCGCGGCAATCCTGAAAGGGAAAACGTTTCTTCTTCCGGCAGGAAATAAACAGGCAAAACAGACCAACCATTTTTGGCAGCTTGAGCCAGAGCAAAGTGATCTTGTATGCGTATATCGGTTCGATACCAGTGAAGAAGAACGTTCATGATTTTGAATTTCTACAACGCTCGCTGCAATAAATAACCTGATCCCAACTGCGCTCCCATTTCTTCCGCCAGGTAAAAGGTCGATTACAAGCAGGACATATCTTTTGAGGCAGATTCGCTTTTTTAACGCCTTTCATTCTTTATCGCCAGCCAAGAGTAATCCGGCTTTGTAAGTTGCTAAAGCACGTTCTCTTGCCATTTTATGGTCAACGATTGGTCGTGGATAGTGAAATAGATCGTCGAATTCGGGAACCCAACGGCGAATGTATTCAGCTTGAGGGTCGAAGCGTTCGGTTTGTAAGGCTGGATTGAACACTCGGAAATATGGAGCTGCATCGCAACCCGAACCAGCAGCCCATTGCCAGCCACCATTGTTAGCAGCTAAATCGAAATCCATCAGTTTTCGGGCAAACCATGCTTCACCCCATCGCCAATCGATGAGTAGATGTTTCGTGAGAAAGCTAGCTACAATCATCCGCACGCGATTATGCATAAATCCAGTCGCATTTAACTCCCGCATTCCTGCATCCACAATAGGATAGCCGGTTTTTCCTTCGCACCATTTTAGGAATTCTTCGGGATTATTTCTCCATTCAATGTGATTATAAGCCGGCTTGAAAGCAGAACCAGCAGCATGAGGGAAATGCCATAAAATCGTGTGGTAGAAATCGCGCCAGATAAGCTCATTCAACCAAACTTCACTTAATTCTTTCGCTTGTGATGCTAATTGGCGGATAGACACCGTCCCAAATCGCAAATGCACGCTTAAACGAGAAGTTCCTAAACGTGCAGGTAAATCGCGCTGAGTGCCGTATCGACGAATGATTTCGGTTTGAATGGAACGTGGAAAAGCTTTGATAGCAGAAGGTCGAAATCCCATTTCTTCCAAGGTAGGAATAGGCTTTTGTTGGGCTTTGCAGAAATGATCGAAATGCTTTTCGGTAGGATAGGATTTCAAGAAAATAGCCGAGAGTTTTTCCTTCCATTTCTTGGAATAGGGTGTAAACACGGTGTATGGCGTTCCGTTATCCTTCAAAACTTCGTCTTTCTCAAAAATAACCTGATCTTTGAAAGTAGCGAATTCAATATCGTTAGAATTCAGAAAAACTCGAATGGATTCATCGCGATCTTTAGCATACGGCTCATAATCGTGATTGGTGTATACGGCTTGAATGCTTCCCTCATTTGCCACTTGCTGAAAAACCTCGCCTGGCGAGCTGTAATACACATTCAGCGAAGCGCCTAAAGCTTGCAACTCTTCACTTAATCGGGTAATTTCTTGATGGATAAAACTCACTCGTCCATCGTCTTCATCTTCCAAACGATCGAGGATGTTTTTATCGAAAATGAAAATGGGTTGAACCTCCAATCCTGAGCTGAGCGCATGATACAGTCCTGCATTATCGTTCAAGCGCAAATCGCGTCTAAACCAAAATAGTACTTTGTTTTTCATGGAACCTATGATCTAGGAATTTCCTGTGGAATGGTGCCGGGTTTGGCATAGCTGAGCCGGGAAATTGGACGTGTCGAATAATATGCATCCAATCCGGCAGAGGTAATTGTTCCAGCTTGATGAAGATCAATAAACCCATCTTCACTCAAACATTCATCGGGCAGTTGAAGAAATTCTATTTTCCCTGTCACCAGAACAGTTCCATTGATAAGGTATGTTTCGTCAAGTTTTCGAAGGGCGTATTTAACCTGGCTCTCCTTGACAAACGGAACGGGAATATTGGGAAGAAATTCGGGCGTTAAACCAACTTCATCAAACTCCGAAACATCGTCAGAATAACGCGCACTAGTTTGATGGGCGGCGGTTATAAACGATTCTTGAATGTGGTTTATCGTGAACCAACCAGTAGATCGAATATTTTGTAAGGTATGGCGTCCAACCGAATCGGGGCGAACGAGCATGCCCACTAAAGGTGGATTTGCTCCAATATGAAACAGTTGGGAGAAGATTGCGAGATTGGTATGGTCATCAATATCAATTGTTCCGATGAGTGCCACACTTTTGAATCCATGCACCGAATTAATCAGATTTCTACGAAACCTTTCAGGTAGTGTGAGAATATCATCGAGTTGATAGTTCATGATTTCAGATTGAACGTAAACTTCCCATTCCCCCATCAATTCCTAAAATCTGTCCGGTAATCCAGCCTTCATTTTCATTTAATAAAAAACCTGCAACACGAGCAGAATCTTCTGCTTGTCCGATACGACCGAGCGGATGACGTTTGGCTCCGGCTTCTTTTTTTTCGGGTGTGTTGAGGAGTTTATCTGCGAGCGATGTTTCGGTTAAAGATGGAGCGATACAATTAAATCGGATGTGAGAAGAAGCATATTCGGCGGCTAAGGCACGCGTCAATCCTTCTACCGCACCTTTCGAGACAGCAACAGACGTATGAAACGACATTCCAGTTTGGACTGCTACGGTACTAAAGAGAACAACTGATGCATTTCCAGATGCTTTCAATCCCGGTAAACATTGCTGAATGGCTGATATAGCGCCCATCACGTTCAGTTGAAAATCGCTTTGGAATTGTTCCGCTTTGATTCGATGAAAAGGTTGAAGAGTTATAGATCCGGGACAATATGCCAATCCATGAATCACATCTGGCAATCCAGCTAAAGTGAATTCGTTACTCACATCAACTTCATTAAAGTGGATATGAGAAGAAACCTGCACATTTCGGATGGTACGAGCATATACGAAAACCTGATGTCCTTGTTGGGCCAATTGATTGACCAAGGCTTCTCCGATGCCCGATGTTCCGCCGAGTATCACATAATTTTTGGATACACTCATTTCAGATTGACGTAAGTGAAAAATTCCTTGCGCGTTTCGTCTTGATTGAATTTTCCACCAAAATGAGAAGTAACGGTTTTAGAGCCATTGTCCTGAACACCGCGAGAAGAAACGCATAAATGCACCGCATCAATAACAACTGCTACGTCTTCGGTATTCAACACGCGTTTTAGCTCGTTAGCGATTTGTACCGTCAGTCGCTCCTGTACTTGCGGTCGATGTGCGAAGTGCTGAACTATGCGATTAATTTTCGACAAGCCAATAACATGGCCGTTGGAAATGTAAGCCACATGTGCTTTTCCAATGATTGGAACAAAGTGATGCTCACAATTAGAGTAGAATGTGATATCCTTCTCCACAAGCATTTCTTTGTATTTGTATTTGTTTTCGAAGAGCGCGATTTCTGGTTTATTCTTCGGATCGAGTCCAGCAAAAATCTCCTTCACATACATCTTAGCCACACGTTTGGGAGTTCCTCGAAGACTGTCATCTGTGAGGTCTAAGCCCAAAATATTCATGATTTCCCGGAAATGCTCTTCAATCCGGATCATTTTGGTTTTATCGTCTAAGTCAAAAGCATCCGCTCGCAAGGGAGTTTCATCTGCTGTTGAAATATGTTCATCTCCAATGAGATCCTCAAGAGAGATATCAGGCTCCGTTGTATTCAACAAAGTTTCGTTCTGTTTCATAAAGTCTGACGGTTAAAGCATATCGGTCGTTCAATCTCTCACGGATTCGATTCCAGATTACGACTGCTATGTTTTCGGCGGTTGGGTTTAAGGATGCAAATTCGGGTATGTCCAAGTTGAAATTCCGATGATCGTAGCGCTCGGTTACTTCTTCGCGGATGATATCGCTTAGAATTTTCATGTCAATCACATAACCCGTGTCGGAATCAATTTCTCCTGTCACATGAACATCGAGTTCGTAATTATGACCGTGGTAATTAGGATTGTTGCACTTACCGAAAATCCGTTTGTTGGTTTCATCATCCCAA
>JBIKOC010000140.1:0-5354 GCA_044358335.1 Flavobacteriales bacterium
TGACGAAAAACGGTCCTGTATTCTTCTCCGACACCACTGTGAACATTAACCCAACAGCAGAAGAACTGGTTGATATCACCATATTGACAGCTGATGCAGTAAGTAATCTTAACATCACCCCAAAAATTGCTTTGCTTTCGTATGCAAATTTTGGCTCTGCAGAGGGAGCTGATGCTATAAAAATGCGTGAAGTAGCTCGGATGCTCCATGAGCGTCGCCCAGATTTAATTGTTGATGGTGAGTTACAGGCAAATTTTGCCATGAATAATAATATGCTGAAAGAACAGTTTCCATTTTCATGCTTAGTAGATAATAAGGTAAACACCTTGATTTTCCCTAATCTAGCAGCTGGGAACATTGCTTATAAACTCATGCAAGAATTAGCATCAGCAGAAGCAATCGGACCTTTGTTGTTGGGCATGAAGAAACCTGTTCACATTTTACAATTAGGTAGTTCGGTGCGTGAAATTGTGAATATGGTTACACTAGCAGTTGTTGATGCACAAGCACATTCTTAATTTATGTTCGAATATTTTAGTGGTAAATTGATCGAAAAAACACCTACCTACGCGGTTATCGACTGTGGAGGAGTTGGTTATGTCCTGAATATTTCATTAAGTACTTTTTCACAAATTACGAATCCAGATAAATGTCTTTTGTATGCCCATTTAGCTGTTCGTGAAGATGCGCATGTACTATTTGGGTTTGCAACACGTTCCGAACGCGAAACATTTAGACTGTTAATAAATGTATCAGGAGTGGGTGCCGGTACCGCGCGTATGATTTTATCTTCGCTAAGTTCCTCCGAGATTGCCGAAGCCGTAATGAGTAATAATGTCACCATTTTGAAAAATGTAAAAGGAATAGGTGAGAAAACTGCTCAACGGATTATTGTCGATTTGAAGGGTAAATTTGACCGTGATTCGGTTAGTCCAGAACTTTTTGCAGGCTTGCACAATACAGTAAGAAGCGAAGCGTTAACTGCACTGACTTTACTCGGGTTTCCTAAGATTAATGCAGAAAAAGCTCTAGATAAAGTAATTAAATCAGCCGGACAGGAATTGAGCGTAGAAGACATGATCAAGCAAACCTTGAAAATGCTTTAACGTATCAAGTCCCGTTTGTCTGTTATTGAACCATTAATTGATTGAAAACTTACTATAAATATCTATCAGGAAGTATTGCTGTATTGCTCTTCATGGCTATTGCTTGGAGTGCAAACAGTAGACCTTTCGGTTGGGTGGAAGAGAAATTTAGTTTTCAACTAGAATTGCTAGAAGGTGACACTACCGACCCTGATAGTTTACTTCCATTTCCCTTTTCTGATGATGAATTGGATCCTTTAGATCCTTCACCCAACGGTTTATTTCTAGCCAATCCTTCCAACATTGAAACGAGCATTGAGCTCAATTCTAAAACCAATGAGTACGATGTAAATCAGAAAATGGGTGATATGCGTTACGGTTATCCGAGCTACCTCACATTTTCTGAATATCAGGAAATGGACTTCGATGCAGCACTTCAGAAAAATTGGCGTGATCGCATGGCTTCTGATGATGCGAGTAAACCTAAAAAGGGATTTCAACCAAAGATCATCGTTCCCGGAGATGCCTTTGCAACCATTTTTGGAAGTAACACCATCGATATTCGCCCGCAAGGTTCAGCTGAATTAATTTTTGGTGGGAACTTCAACCGTACACAAAATCCAGCCCTGCCTATTCGTCAACAACGCGTTGGAGCATTCAATTTTCAACAGAAAATTCAGATGAATATTGTTGGTAAAATTGGCGACAAAATTCAGCTACAAACCAACTACAATACTGAAACTGGCTTCAATTTCGACAATAAAGTCAACTTGAAATACGAAGGTAAAGAGGATGAAATCATCCAATTACTGGAAGCTGGAAATGTGAGCATGCCTTTAACGGGTTCACTTATCACGGGTAGCCAGAGTTTGATGGGTGTTAAAACCAAACTGAAATTTGGTCGATTAACGGCTACGACCATTTTCTCCCAACAACAAGGTGATAAGAAAACAATCAATGTTCAAGGTGGAGCTCAAACGACACAATTCGATATTTCTGCATCCGAATACGATGCGAACCGACATTTTTTCTTAAATCAGTTTTTCAAAGACCGGTACGACCAGTCGATGAGTACTTTACCTAACGTTACATCGCCATTCAACGTAACGCGGGTCGAAGTATATATCACCAACCGCACATATGCTACTACCAATGTGCGTAACATCGTTTCGTTCGCCGATTTGGGTGAAAGTAATGCGGCTTATTTCAATGGAGGAGCGCTTACTCCTACTGCCACTCAACCGGGTGTTGGACCTTTAACTCCACCACGTAACGAGAACAACAACCTTCAACCATCACAATTAATCTCTCAATTCCCTTTATTTCGATCTAAAGCCAACGAAATTCTAAATCAGAATGCTCAATATGTTCCGGCTGTAGATTATGAATACTTGCAAAATGCTCGTTTATTAAGTCCTACCGAATATAACTTCAACCCATTATTGGGATATGTTTCGTTAAATCAGGCATTGAATGCAGATGAGGTGCTCGCAGTTGCTTATCAGTACACAGTAAATACTGCACAAGGACAACAAGTTTATCAAGTTGGAGAATTTTCTACAGATGTTCAAGGAACGGGAATTCTAGTATTGAAAATGTTGAAGAGTACACAAGTATTCACCAAGAAACCTATTTGGGATTTGATGATGAAAAACGTGTATTCGTTGAACGGATATCAAATCAGTAAAGAGAATTTTAAGCTGAATGTTCTTTATCAGGATGAGCAAACGAGTGTTCGGATGAATGTGATTCCTGAAGGGATAAAAGTAAAGGGTAAAATTCTCCTTCAATTATTCAATCTCGACCGCTTAAACAATCAGAATGATCCACAAGCAGATGGTTTTTATGACTTCATAGAAGGAAAAACGATTCAATCAGATAAGGGTCGAATCATTTTCCCGATGCGAGAACCGTTTAAGAAGTTTTTACGCAGTCAATATATTCAACCCGATGAAAATCCTTTAGCAAATAGGTATTCATTCGATTCCCTTTATGTAACTACAAAACCTCTTGCGCAATTAGATGCTCAACACAATCGATTCTACATTCAAGGATCGTATCAGTCTGCATCAGGATCGGAGATTTCGTTAAATGCGATGAACGTTCCTCAGGGTTCTGTTACCGTTACAGCAGGTGGGGTTCCTTTAGCTGAGAACGTCGATTATACAGTTGATTACGCATTAGGTCGTGTACGGATTATTAATCAGGGTTTATTAAATTCTCAAACTCCAATCAGCATTTCGCTCGAAACTAATACGCTGTTCGCCATTCAGAGCAAGCGTTTGATGGGAGCCCATTTCGATTATAAAATCTCGAAAGACTTTGGTCTAGGTGCAACTGTCATGAATTTGAGTGAGCGCCCGATGACGCAAAAAATTAATATTGGTGATGAGCCTATTTCCAATACCATTCTAGGAATAGATGGGAATTTCAAAAGTGATTCTCGCTTTTTAACTCGCTTAGTAGATAAACTACCATTTTATAGTACAAAAGAAACTTCAACCATTACGGCAAGTTGGGAAGCAGCGAAGCTCATCCCAGGACATTCGAAAGTTATTGGTAAAGACGGATTATCCTACATCGACGATTTCGAAGGAGCTGAATCTTCGATTGATATCCGCCAATGGAGCAATTGGAATCTAGCTTCAACTCCAAGTGGGCAAAATAATTTATTGAAAGAAGGTTCATTATTTGACGATCAACGTTACAATCACAATCGGGCTAAAATCAATTGGTATCAAATTGATCCATTATTCTCCAGAAATGGAAGTACAACTCCCGAAAATGTGAAAGATTCTCCGATGCAAAGTGACAACTTCATGCGTCAGATTGTAGAAACAGAGATATTCCCTAATAAAGCGCGTCCAAATGGACAGGTTCAACTTATGTCGGTGTTGGATTTACATTTCAACCCAAATTTGCGTGGACCTTATAACTTCGTTGTAAACGACAACCCATATGCAAAGGGGTTAAATGCTGATGGTTCGTTAAAAGATCCTCGAACTCGTTGGGCTGGTGTTATGCGTAAAATCGAAACGAACGACTTTGAGTCGGCAAATATCGATTACATCGAATTTTGGATGATGGATCCATTTGCACAAGGAATAAATGGGAATCCGATTAATAATGGAACTGGTGGGGATTTTTACATCAACATTGGTAATATTTCCGAGGATATTCTTCGTGACGGTCAGCAATCGTTTGAGAATGGAATTCCTGTTACTCCCGACAATACGAATATAGCCTATACAACTTGGGGTAAACATCCAACAGCACCACCTTTGGTTCGTGCTTTCGACAACAATCCAGATAGTCGCCCGCTTCAAGATGTTGGTTTAGATGGATTACCGAATGATTCGGAGCGTGTATTCTTCCAAGATTATTTAAGTGAAGCGCAATCTGTATTGAATCCAGATGCATACACGCAATTGCAAGCTGACCCATCAAATGATGATTATCGATTCTTCAGAAGTACCGAATGGGATGCTCAATCGGCTGATATCTTAACCCGTTATACACTATACAACGGACTAGAAAATAACTCTCGCCTAGGAGAAGATCCAATTGAGTCATATCCAACAGCAAATAATACCATACCGAATATTGAGGATATCAATAGTGATAATACCTTAAGTACATCGGAAGCATATTTCCAATATCGTTTGAGTCTTCGTCCACAAGACATGGTGGTTGGACAAAACTACATTATCGATAAAGTACCAGGGAAAGGTGAGTTACCTAACGGAAAACCGATTGATGTTACTTGGTATCAGTTCCGTGTTCCAATTCGAAGTTATTCTAATAAAGTAGGATCAATAAGTGATTTCCGTTCGATTCGTTTTATGCGTATGTTCTTCCATAATTGGCAAGAACAAGCAGTAGTTCGTATGGCACGTTTAGAATTAGTGCGCGCCGAGTGGAGAAGATTTGATTATAGCTTAAAAGAACCGGGATTATTTATTGGAAATGACTTGAATACCCAGTTTCAAGTTTCAACTGTAAATATTGAGGAGAATGGTGATAAAACACCAGTAAAATATGTGCTTCCTCCTCAAATTCGTCGCGAGGTTGATGTGACCACGACTAATCTTCAGCAACTGAATGAGCAATCGTTACAAATGCGCGTGTGTAACTTGGAAGATGGCGACGCGCGTGCTGTATTTAAGAATACGAATTTGGATGTTCGTGCTTATCGTCGAATTCGGATGGAAGTTCATGCTGAATCGATGAACAACAATCAGTGGCCTGAAAAGCAATTAACAGCTTTCA
>JBIKOC010000111.1:0-5963 GCA_044358335.1 Flavobacteriales bacterium
ATTTTAGAGTCCATGGCAATATGTCTATACCACAAAAATATTTATTTCATACGTAAAAACAAAATTCCTAAAAAAAAGCACACCATTTTGTTGATGTGCTTTTGTGTTTTAGTTCACCAGTTTCTTATACCGGATACGTTTCGGTTCGTGATCGCCGAGTCGTTTCTTCTTATTCTCTTCGTATTCAGAATATCCTCCTTCAAATACATACACTTGGGAATCGCCTTCGAATGCAAGAATATGTGTACAAACGCGATCTAAGAACCAACGGTCGTGACTAATAATTACAGCACATCCAGCAAAGTTCTCTAAACCTTCTTCTAAGGCTCGAAGTGTATTTACGTCGATGTCGTTCGTTGGCTCATCGAGTAAGAGCACATTACCTTCTGCTTTCAATGCCATAGCCAAATGCAAACGGTTACGTTCACCACCCGATAACACACCCACTTTTTTCCCTTGGTCAGCTCCGTTAAAATTGAAACGGCTTACATAAGCACGAGAATTCATCGAACGACCACCAATTTCCATGGTTTCGTTTCCTCCAGTAATAACTTCCCAAACCGATTTGTTTGGATCGAGTGATTCGTGTGTTTGATCCACATAACTAATTTTCACCGTTGGTCCAATTTTGAATTCTCCCACATCGGCTTTTTCTTGTCCCATAATCATTCTGAAAATGGTCGTTTTTCCTGCACCGTTAGGACCAATAATCCCTACAATACCAGCTGGTGGAAGGCGGAAATTCAAATGCTCATAAAGTAACTTATCTCCAAATGCTTTTGATACATCCTGCGCTTCAATTACTTCATTTCCTAGACGTGGTCCGTTCGGAATAAAGATTTCGAGTTTTTCTTCTTTCTCACGTACGTCTTCACTCATTAACTTATCGTAAGCCTGTAAACGAGCTTTTTGTTTTGTTTGACGGCCTTTAGCACCTTGACGAACCCATTCAAGCTCACGCGCTAACGTTTTCTGACGTTTTGATTCAGTTTTTTCTTCTTGTTGAAGACGTTTTCCTTTTTGTTCTAGCCAGCTTGAGTAATTTCCTTTCCAAGGAATTCCTTCACCTCGATCTAATTCGAGAATCCATCCAGCCACATTATCTAGGAAATATCTATCGTGGGTAATAGCGATAACAGTACCCGCATAGTTTTGTAAGTGCTGCTCTAACCAATCAATCGATTCAGCATCCAAGTGGTTGGTTGGCTCATCGAGCAAGAGAATTTCGGGCTGTTGAAGTAATAGTCGGCAAAGTGCTACTCGGCGACGTTCTCCACCCGAAAGTGTTCCGATAATGCGGTCCGAATCGGGGCAACGTAATGCATCCATGGCACGTTCCAACGTGGAATCAATTTCCCAAGCATTTTTGGAATCAATTTCATCCTGTAACACACCTTGACGGGCAAGAAGCTTGTCCATCTTGTCGCCATCCATGTAGTATTCTTCGAGGCCCATTTTTTCGTTCACCTCGTTGTATTCGGCCAAAATATCCATGATAGGTTGAACACCTTCACGAACAATTTCGATAACCGTTTTGCTATCATCCAATTGCGGATCTTGTTCCAAATAACCCACTCGGTAACCTGGAGAGAATAACACATCACCTTGGAAGGATTTCTCCACTCCTGCAATGATTTTCAATAAGGTTGATTTACCTGATCCATTTAAACCGATGATGCCGATTTTGGCACCATAGAAAAAGCTCAGATAAATGTCTTTCAGTACTTGTTTTTGAGGAGGAAAGGTCTTGCTGACCTTCACCATGGAAAAAATGACTTTTTTATCGTCTGACATAGTATGTAAAAAGGAGCGCAAAGATAGGAAAATGCACGTTTATAAGGGTGCATTCCTCAGATTGATTGCTGTATATAAATTGAAACTAAGGTCGAAATTGATTTGCTTTTTTGTTTTCAGCTGCCAATGAAACAGTTTCAACAATCCGTTTGGTTCTTGTTTCAGGACGTTTGGCGATGAGTATCCATTCTAAAATGCCACGTTTCACCGAACGGGAAAATAAATTCCAGTGTTGAAATGCAACAGGTTGTTCATCGAAAAATTTCTGCATTTCATCCGGTATCCGAATTTCTTCCACCTCGTTTAAAGCATCCCAAGTACCAATTGATTTAGCATGTTCAATCATCTTCAAACCCGAAGGACGCATCAATCCCTGTTCGATTAATTGAGCCACTTTTATTTTATTGACTTTACTCCAATTGCTTTTAGGTTTTCGTTTAGAGAAAAACTGGTAATAAGTGAATTCATCTCGCTTGTTGGCTTTACTATCTATCCAGCCAAAACACAAGGCTTCATCAACAGCTTCGGGATAATATATACTTGGTTGAGGACTAGCTTTTTTATGGATGATGAGCCAAACAGAAATTTCGTTTTCGGCATTTTGTTCGAGCCAGTTTCTCCAATCTTGGCGAGAAGCTGCGTAGAATGTAGCTATGCCGTTTTTTAATTCCATAAATGAGCTCCTCAGAGTTTATCATCTAATAATTCAACCAGAGTTTGTCCAGTTAAATGATGTGTGATGATTCCAAGTTCTTTAGCTGCTTGAATATGTTGAATAGAATCATCGATAAATAGAGTAGAAGCCGGATTCAATCCAGCATCTTGCAACACATACTCG
Organism: Flavobacteriales bacterium; assembly: GCA_044358335.1. Taxonomy (GTDB): domain Bacteria; phylum Bacteroidota; class Bacteroidia; order M30B66; family M30B66; genus CALQRR01. Next base: position 2,633 of record JBIKOC010000111.1, read on the forward strand.
AAAATGCGTAGGTCAGGTTTACGTAAACCAACTTCATAAGAAAGATAGAGTTGTTCGAAGAATGGTTCGAGTGAAGGAAGATTATGTTCTTCGAGTAAATAGGAATTAAATTCTTCTATGTGAATATCGTTGGTATTTGATAGCAAAAATGTGCGATGATTTTCGGCTGCTTTTTCGAGGATAAATAAGCGCTCTTCGGGTAAATCAAGAAGGATGGAATTCCAAGCGTAAATAATTTGAATATCGGTTGTTTCGGGTTTTACGTAGCGGCGTAGTTCGGAAATAAAATCTTCTGAGCTTATCGAACCGGTTTCATAATCATCAAGTAATCCACTTTGTTTTGCCTGTGAAAAATGATTGGCAAAATCGTCAATCCCCAGCTTTTGAAATGCTTTGATGGGAAGTTGATAATCAATATTGAGAATTACACCTCCTAGGTCGAAAATAATAGCGTCGATATGTTGTCCTTCGAAAATCATGGTGCAAATGTAAAATCAATCCCGTTTGAATACCTGTTAAACTTTAAGTTTAATATGCCTTGAATAAACTAGTTTTGAAAAAGAATTTCGAATGCGTTGAAAGACCCGAAAATGATCAATCAGTCAACATTAATAGTCCTTTCTTCGCTATTTATACTACTATTTTCTTGTTCGAAAACGGAGCTTGCTAGTTCAGCTAAAAGCCATCCAATCGATGTTGTAGCAGACTCAGATTCATTTATACGGGGAATTGATATTTCCTCTTTACCTGAAATTGAAACAGGAAATACATCCTTTATTTCATCAATTGGAATTGAAAGAGATTTGCTTTCTATTTTGAAAGATCGTGGTGTGAATACAATTAGAATTCGACTTTGGAAAGATCCCGTAAACAATCATTCTAGTTTTGAAGAAGTGAAATTATTTTCACAACGTGTTCATCAAATGGGGATGAAAGTTTGGCTTAGTGTTCATTATTCTGATACTTGGGCTGATCCTGGACACCAACAAATGCCTGCTGTTTGGTCAAATGTTTCTTATGCTAATCTTAAGGATAGTTTGTATCAATATACCACGAAAATAATTCAGGAAATTCAACCTGATTTCATACAAATTGGGAATGAAATAAATCCGGGAATGCTATTACCTGCTGGTGAAATTGTGACACGAAAAGATCAACTAGTCGACTTACTCAATACCTGTTCACAGGCTGTTCGAGAATTTTCAAATCAAACGCGCATTGTGATTCATTTTGCTGGCTTAACGAACGCTGAATGGTTTTTTAATCAAATCGAAGGTGTTGATTATGACATTATCGGATTATCCTATTATCCCATTTGGCATGGAAAGGATTTAGATCTATTACAAAACACATTAAACACACTTGTTCAAACCTATTCTAAAGACATTGTCGTTGCCGAAACAGCTTATCCATTTACATTAAGTTGGAACGATTGGACAAACAATGTGGTTGGTGGAGAAGAACAACTGATTTTGCCTAATTTTCCTGCTAGTCCAGAAGGGCAAAAGCAATTTGTAAATCGAATTCGTACAATCGTTGAAAATACAAACAGAGGAGTTGGGTTTTTATATTGGGGTGGAGAGTTGGTTTCGACTCAAGGACCGCAAGCAAGTAATGGATCTACATGGGAAAATCAGGCAGTATTCGACTTTACAAATAAAGAATTACCGGTATTGGAAGCTTTTCACAAATGATAGTGTATTCTGATTCATTCAATCGTGCGATACCAGTGGATTTTAATTAAATCTGAGAATACAGTCTTTGATTTTGGAATTAAGCGCTGACAGTCTATATTTGCCGTCCCTGAAAACGGGCTTGTAGCTCAGGGGTTAGAGCATCGGACTCATAATCCGCGGGTCGCAGGTTCGATTCCTGCCAGGCCCACAAAAACGGACAATGTTGTTAAATCAGCTTGTCCGTTTTTTATTTCCGGAAACTCCGAACTTTATTAGCAAACGGACCTTGACCGGTAACACGGATGGAAACTTCAAATCCACCACGGCCGTTACTAGCGGGGCGAAGTGTAGAAGTATTGATATCGTAGCTAAATCCGACTGTGTATTGAGAAAGTTCGAGCATAGCCGAAAGAATAACAGCATCACGAGCACGTAAATACGCACCTAAATATGCACCAGCACCTTTATAAAATCCAGAGTATTTTGATTCTGGAAGAATATTATAGCGAATCATGGAACCTATAAAAATCTCTTTTGCCGACCCTTGTCTATAGAACATAAAACCCGGATTTAAAGCCAGTTTAGAGCCATTTATGCTAAAAAGGTAATTTCCGTGGAATACATATCTCATATTCAATTTGTCACCTGATTCAACGAATGAATATCTAGGTTGATTGATGTGATATACGGCAAATCCAGCACATCCTTTATTAAAAACATTGTTCGATGTTTTAACTAAGCCTGCAGTATTGTTAAACGACCATAAAATACCACTACTAAAATCAAAATAGGAGAAAGTAGGATTGACAATATTTTCACCACTCGATAAAGTTGGATCATACCCAGCACCAGGATTGTACTGGCTTCCCCATTGTAAATCATCTTGATTTGTTTTAGCTTGTCCAAAACCAGTTTGCAAACCCAATCCTAATTTATGATAACGATTAAGGTGGATTTGATGTGTTAATGTAAATGAACCTGTTGTATTAGTTAATTTTCCATCTCCACTTTGATCATTAAAGAAACTCAAACCAACAGCCCAGAAATTCTTATCCTTTTTAGGTTTTCCTATTCGCGCCATTCCTGATGCTGCATAGGTTTTATATGGACTTGTAATAGCTTTCCATTGATTTTTATAGTTCAAATAGGCCTCGGCATTATTTAATGCCCCAGCCATTGCAGGATTCTGGGAAAGAGGAGCCATTGTGAATTGTGAAAAATGGATATCCTGTCCAAGAATATATCCTGGAAGAATCAAACTCAAAACCCATATTAAATACCAGTTTTTCATCTTCAGCTATTTATCGGATTAGGGTAATATTTCCTTGTTTCTCAATTGATTCCTCATTTATCAGCTTCGCTTTGAGGTAATACACAAATACTCCAGCATTTTGCTCTTGTCCGTGGAATGTTCCATCCCAGCATATTTCTGGATCATTCGTTTCAAAAACTAATTCTCCCCAACGATTAAATATTCTAAAGTTCAACTCCGATATACAATTGGTACCATACAAACGGAAGCAATCATTCTCCGAATCACCACCATTTCCTGGCGCAAATACATTCGGAATAAAGAAATCATCGCAAATAATTTCAACCGAAATCTTCACACACTCGCTACTTAAACAACCGTAGAAATTCAATCCTGATACACA
>JBIKOC010000112.1:0-5845 GCA_044358335.1 Flavobacteriales bacterium
TGTCGAGTAGGGAACCTTGTGCACCTTCTGCCAATACTTTTTTACCAGCTTTAAGTTGATGATTGAGGATGTGTTCGCTATCGATGTGTTTAAATCCACGCAAGTGTTCAATTCCTTCAAAAAATGCAGGTTCGAGTTCGGATAAATCGTAGCTAAACTGATAATGAGCGAGCATTTCCTCGTGTTTTTGCACTAGAAAACGGTAGCGTTCCATAAAATCGGGGCGCATGATATCTCCTACACGAAGTCCGTTACGACCGGTTTTATCCATGTATGTTGGACCAATTCCTTTAAGTGTAGATCCAATTTTAGATGCTCCCTTTGAAGCTTCAGAGGCTGCATCAAGTAATCGATGAGTAGGCAGAATCAAATGTGCTTTACGAGAAAGGTGCAGGTTTTTATGTGCATCCACTCCAAGTTTACTCAAAGCATCAATCTCTTTTTTGAAAATCACTGGGTCGATTACTACACCATTACCCACGATATTCATGCATTCAGGATGAAAAATGCCTGATGGAATGGTATGTAAAACGTGCTTGATTCCGTTGAATTCGAGCGAGTGTCCGGCATTTGGACCACCTTGAAAACGAGCAATTACTTCGTATTCGGGTGATAAAACATCTACAATTTTACCTTTTCCTTCATCGCCCCATTGCAGGCCCAACAGAATATCAAGCTTCATTATTTTGTTCAGATTTTCCAACAGAAAGCACTTGAATGGCTTCGTCGGTAGTTTTAGTTTGTTGAATAACTGCGTCGAGTTTGGTAATCACTAACAGTCGTAGCAGTTTATCGTTAATGTTGCACATAATCACTTCTCCACCGGCATTTCTAGCACGGGTGAAAATATTGATTAATATGTTTAATCCACTACTGTTGAGGTAATCGAGTGCTTGTAAATCAAGAATGATTCGTGCTTTATTTTCAGCAATTAGCTCGGCAGTTTCGTTTAGCAGTTCTTGTGCTTCATGTCTTTCCATCAAGCTACCTTCGAGGCTAAATACCGGAAATGCTAGCGATTCATCTAGCTCAAACGAAAATGCCATTAGGATTTCTGATTAGGGTGGTTTTCACAAAAACCTTTCTCCGACAGCTTATTACACTTTCCATAAAAGGTAAGTGAATGACTGCTGATGTTGAAATTGAGCAATTCGCCTGTCATGCTTTGAATTTGTTGAATCCGTGGATCACAAAACTCAAAAACCTTGTCGCAATCGGAGCAAATCAGGTGATCGTGTTGCTTGTATTTATATGATTTCTCAAACTGTGCTTGGTTTTTACCGAATTGGTGGCGTGTGACCAAGTTGCATGTGAGCAATAATTCAATGGTATTGTATAAAGTAGCGCGGCTAACACGGTACTTCTTGTTTTTCATGTACACGTACAATGACTCGATATCGAAGTGTCCGTTGTGGGAATAAATCTCATCCAGGATTGCAAATCGTTCGGGTGTTTTACGGTGCCCGTTTTGTTCCAGATAATCAGAGAAAATCTGTTTGACGGTATCTTTTGTATCCTGGTCTGACATATTAATTCGAGCAGGCGCAAAAGTAGTAAAAAGCCTGTCTTTCGCGATAAATTACAAGCTTTCTTTCTATCAGTTGGAATCTATTCGTAAAACCGAGGTTACGCCCTTTACCTGCTTGATTTTTCCCATCAAAGAAGTAAGGTGATTCGTATCGTGAACGAATACCATGATATTACCTTCGAACACACCATCGAGCGAATCGAAACTTATCGAACGCATATTCACGTTTAGCTCATTGGAGATGATTCGGGTGATGTTATTTACAATTCCCACATCATCAATTCCATTCACGCGAATACCCGCCATAAATGCTAACTGCTGCTGATTCATCCAGCGTGCTTTTACAATCCGGTAAGCGTAGTTCGACATTAAACTAATCGCATTCGGACAATTGGTTTTATGGATTTTGATGCCTTCGTTAATCGTAACAAAACCAAATACTTCATCACCCGGAATAGGATTACAGCAGGTTGCAAGTTTATAGTCGATGCGATCCATATCCTCGCCAATAACCAGCATATCGGTTTTGCCTCGGATATCTTTAACGATATTTTCAAGCGTAACTGGCTGATCTTCTTTGCTGTCGGAATCACTTCTTTTAAACTTATCCCGAAGCACTTTATACCAGCTATTTTGCTCTCCTTTAGCAATCTTGGCAATGTTTTCCAGTTTGATGATTCCTTCACCGATGCTGTAAAATAAATCTAGTTGGCTATTTACTTTGAAGTGCTTCAACAAATTGTTGATGATATTTCCATCGAGAGCAATTTTGTTGGCTTTGAGCTTTTTCTCTAGAATGTCTTTTCCATCATCAGCCACTTTCCGTTTTTCTTCCTTTAGAGCTGATTTTATTTTCGAACGAGCCTTTGCTGTGACAACAAAGTTGAGCCAGTCTTCTTTCGGTTTTTGCTTGCTCGAACTAAGGATTTCTATCTGGTCACCGCTTTTCAACTTATGACTTAGCGGAACGAGTTTATTATTCACTTTAGCTCCAATACAAGCCATTCCTACTTCAGAGTGAATATCAAAAGCAAAATCGAGCGCTGATGAACCACTTGGTAAGGTTTTCAATTCCCCTTTAGGAGTGAATACAAATATTTCTTCCGAGAATAAGTTGAGTTTGAAGTCGTTGATGAACTCTAGCGCGTTGGTGTCGGAATTTTCCAACATTTCGCGAATACGACCCAACCACTCATCTATGCCACTTTCGTAATCACTATGCTCTTTATATTTCCAGTGAGCTGCATATCCGCGCTCAGCGATATCATCCATTCTTCGAGAACGAATCTGTACTTCTACCCATTTACCAGTTGGGCTCATCACGGTTGTATGCAATGACTCGTAACCGTTTGCACGAGGTGTGGAAATCCAGTCGCGCAATCGATCCGGGCTAGGTTGATAGATATCGGTAATTATCGAGTATACACGCCAGCAATCGGCTTTTTCGGTTTCTACTGGAGAATCGATAATGATACGAATGGCGAAGATGTCGAAGATTTCCTCGAAGGGAATTCCCTTAATCTTAATCTTATTGTAGATGGAGTATATTGATTTTGGGCGCCCTTTTATATCGAAGGTGAAACCTTGCTCAGTTAGACTATTCCGAATAGGATTAACGAACCTGCTAATGAAGCGTTTTCGAACTTCCTCTGTGTTTTTGAGCTTGGTAATAATTTCCTCGTGAATATCAGGCTGAGTGTACATCAAACCCAAATCTTCCATCTCGGTTTTGATGTTGTACAATCCCAAACGATGGGCGAGTGGAGCGTAAAGGAATAAGGTTTCTGAAGCTATTTTTAGTTGCTTATCGCGAGCCATGCTACTCAATGTGCGCATGTTATGCAGACGGTCGGCAAGTTTGATCAGAATTACTCGAACGTCATCGCTGAGTGTGAGCAATATTTTCCTGAAATTCTCAGCTTGGATGGATGAGCTTTGGTCAAAGACATTCTCGATTTTTGTGAGACCATCGATAATTTTGGCTTCCGTCTCACCAAACATCGAACGGATATCTTTGAGTGTAACATCGGTATCTTCAACTGTATCGTGAAGTAGAGCACAAATGGCAGCAGTAGCGCCCAAACCCATTTCACTTACTGCAATTTGAGCAACAGCTATTGGGTGATAGATATATGGCTCACCCGATTTACGGCGCATGTCTTTATGAGCATCCAGCGCTAAATCGAATGCTTTCCGAATTTGTTGTTTTTCGTGTTTTTCGATCTTATCAGCTAAAGGACGCAACAAAGCCGTGTACCTTTTAAGTATCTCTTTCTTTTCTTTTTCCAGATCGATTACAGGGGCAGACATGTACATTCAGATATACTGTAAAAATAGGGAACACGGGCGCTCCTCATCAAGCACCTTAAAAATTTACCAGCGGTAGGATGTTGAAGAAAAATTTACTTCGAAATGACCGTTGTTGTTGGTCGTTCCTGATAATTTCGAGTTGGTTCTTCTTTCCAATCACTCTTATCAGATAAATATTGATATATATCGATTTGAGCTCTGCCGCGTTCTTTAGCAACAGATTTACGATAGGTATTATTTTGAATTTTATTGATAATCCGGGCTTTGGTATTGTCGTACCATTGAAGTCGAAAAATCTCTAATACCTCATTTCTTAAATCTTCCTGATAGATTGGGAAACCTACTTCGAAACGGCGACTTAAATTTCGCTCCATCCAGTCGGCAGATGAAAGATATACCTTGGGTTTATTTTCGTTGCAGAAAATGTAAATCCGAGAATGTTCCAGAAAACGATCGACGATGCTAATAACTTTAATGTTTTCGCTTAAGCCTTTAATTCCTGGAATCAAGCAGCAAATTCCACGAATAATCAATCGGATTTCAACTCCTTCCTGACTCGCTTCGTATAGTTTATCGATGATAGCAGCGTCTTGAAGACTGTTGAGTTTAAGATAGATATATGCGTCTTTTTTCTTCAACGCATTTTTTATTTCCTGATCAATGAGCGTGTATAAATCGTGACGCATGTGATCGGGAGCTAAAAGTAGATGTTTAAATTCTCGTTTGATACGAGTATCAGCTAATATATCAAACACAGCAGAAACTTCACGCCCCATGTATTTATCTTTCGTAAACAAAGAAGAATCGCAATACAAGCGCGATGTGTTTTCGTGGAAATTTCCTGTGCTGAGGTAAACATACCGTCTGATTTTATCTTCCATTCGTTCGATACAAACCATTTTAGCATGTACTTTAAGGATAGGAAAACTATACAGCACTTTAACTCCAGCCTCTTCTAATTCTTTGGAATAACTGATGTTCGATTCTTCATCAAATCGAGCTTTTAATTCCACAAATGCAGTAACATTCTTGCCTTTTTGAGCAGCTTTGATAAGTGCTTCAACAACTTTCGAATGCGGAGCTACCCGATATAATGTGATTTTGATAGCCTTTACTTTATCATCTTCGGCTGCTTCATTTAGAAAACGAATTACGTAATCATACGAGTGATAAGGAAAATGAATAAGGAAATCACGTTTGCTAATTGCATCAAACATGGAAGGCGATTCATCCAATGTTTTTTTCTTCAAGCAGGGCAGATTCTCATAATAAATCCCCTTCTGATCAAATCGTGGGAAATTCATTAAATCGGAGAAATTGTGATAACGTCCGCCAGGCAATAAATCCTGATTGCCGATGCTAAATATTTTTTTCAAGTGCGACAAGAAATCTGCCGGCATGGCACTATCGTATAGCAATCGAGTAGGTGTTCCTTTAGCACGATTGCTAAGTCCTCGTTTGATTTTCTTGAGCAAACTTCCAGAGAATTCATCTTCCAACATCATTTCCGCATCACGCGTTAATTTGATACTGTATGCGTCGATCAATTCATAATCGGGAAATAATTCGTTGATACACAAACGAATCACATCGCCTAAAATCATCACATAATGTTGTCCGTTTTTATCGGGTAGAATTAAAAAACGACTGATTTTTCGGGAGGGAATTTCGGTGATGGCATAGTCGTAAACGCGCGGACCGGGACGATCGAAATCGCAGAGTTTTACGGCTAAATAGATAGATTTTTCGTCCAACTCGGGTGTGTTGCGACGCGTATTAATCATCACCGGACGAATATGAGGAAGAACCTTTTCGCGAAAATATTCTTGTACAAAAACAACTTGTTCGGGAGTTAAATTTTTCTCGTTTACTAAGTTGATGTTGCGACCTTCTAATTCAACAACTATCTGATTCCAAAATATATCGTTGAATTCGTTAAGGTGTTTTTTTACTGTTTTATTAATCTTTTTAATAACTTCTCTTGGATCTTCCCGAAGTTCCTTTTTG
>JBIKOC010000113.1:0-5811 GCA_044358335.1 Flavobacteriales bacterium
TTTGATCTTGCCCCCGAAAATTATGCAAACACCAATCCCCCCCACTGCAGTACTTTTATTGGAAGATGGAATGGCTTTTTACGGCAAGGCTGTAGGAAAAGCGTTCACTTCAACCGGAGAAATATGTTTTAATACTGGCATGACCGGTTATCAAGAAATTTTTACTGACCCCTCCTATCTAGGACAGATTGTAGTTGCTACTCATGTTCATATTGGAAATTATGGTGTTAGTGATATTGAAACAGAATCGAATTCAATTAAAATAGCTGGATTAGTTTGTAAAAGTTTCTCCAATCATTTTTCTCGTATTCCTGCACAAGGTTCTTTATTGGAGTATTTTGATCTTCAATCTATACCGGCCATTGAAGGTATTGATACACGAGCAGTTGTTAGATACATTCGGGATAAAGGAGCTATGAATGCTATTATTTCGAGTGAAACTACCGACTTAAAAGTGCTCAGTTCTCAATTGAGTAATGTACCATCTATGGAAGGTTTGGAACTTTCTTCTCAAGTTTCAACACTTACCCCCTATTCTATTGGAGAAGAATCGGCAACATTTCGTGTAGCATTACTCGATTTGGGTGTAAAAAGTAACATCATCCGTTGTCTTACCGAAAGAGATTGTTTTGTTCGAGTTTTCCCAGCAAAAACAAGCTTTTCTGAAATGATGGATTTTGCTCCTGATGGCTTTATGTTGTCGAACGGTCCGGGTGACCCTGCAGCAATGGGCTATGCGATTGAAACTGTAAAAGAAATCCTACAAAGTCAAGTTCCTATATTTGGGATTTGTTTAGGCCATCAGGTTTTTGCCAAGGCGATGGGAATAAGCACGTATAAAATGTTTAATGGACATCGTGGGATTAATCATCCAATAAAAAATATCATAACTGGATTATGTGAAGTAACATCACAAAATCATGGTTTTGCAATAAATGCTGAAGAAGTAAAAAATCATCCCGAAATAGAAATAACGCATGTCCACTTAAATGATCAGACCATAGCAGGTATTCGACATAAGAATGGAAACGCTTTTTCAGTTCAATATCATCCTGAATCTTCGCCTGGTCCTCATGATTCTCGTTATCTTTTCGACCAGTTTACATCGCTTATGGCGCAAACTAAACAAGCTACTATTTTACACTCTTAATATTCTTACAGATGAGTTCAATTGCACATATTCATGCCCGTCAAATATTAGATTCTAGGGGCAATCCCACCGTTGAGGTAGATGTAATCACAGAAAGTGGTTCAATTGGAAGAGCGGCTGTACCATCAGGTGCATCGACAGGGACACATGAAGCTGTTGAATTACGCGATGGGGATAAAAAACGCTATTTAGGAAAAGGTGTAGAAAATGCTGTAAACAATGTAAATTCAACACTTGCAGAGGAATTAATTGGCATGGAAGTAAGTGATCAACGCTTACTCGATATGACCATGATAGATTTAGATGGTTCAGAGAATAAAGCGAATTTAGGAGCAAATGCTATTTTAGGTGTATCGTTAGCAGCAGCAAAAGCAGCAGCAGCAGAATCGGGGCAACCACTTTACCGATATGTTGGAGGTGTTAATGCAGCGTTATTGCCAGTGCCAATGATGAATATCTTAAATGGAGGTTCACATGCCGACAACAGTATCGATTTCCAAGAATTTATGATAATGCCTGTAAATGCACGTTCATTTTCGGATGCATTACGCATGGGTACTGAAGTATTTCACCATTTGAAAACGGTCCTAAAGAAGAAAGGCATGTCGACAAATGTGGGTGACGAAGGAGGTTTTGCTCCTAATATGAAGTCGAATGAGGAAGCCATCATGACGGTTTTGGAAGCCATTGAGAAAGCAGGATACCGCCCAGGAGAAGATATATATATTGCAATGGATGCTGCAGCTTCAGAATTTTACAATGCTGAAGAAAAAGTATACCACTTCAAAAAATCTAGTGGTGAAAAATTGACTTCATCTCAAATGGTTGATTACTGGGCAGATTGGGCAAAAAAATATCCGATATTATCGATAGAAGATGGCTTAGCTGAAGATGATTGGGATGGTTGGAAATTATTGACCAAGAAAACCGGTGACAAAATTCAACTTGTTGGTGATGACCTTTTTGTAACCAATGTTGATCGATTACAACAAGGAATAGAAAAAAATATTGCTAATTCAATTCTAGTTAAAGTGAACCAGATTGGAACATTAACCGAAACGATTAATGCAGTCCAAATGGCCATGAATAATAACTATACTGCTGTAATGAGTCATCGTTCGGGAGAAACGGAAGATACAACTATAGCTGATTTAGCAGTTGCTCTTCGTTGTGGACAAATTAAAACCGGTTCAGCATCACGCAGTGACAGGATTGCTAAATACAATCAGTTATTGAGAATTGAGGAGATGCTAGGTGATGCAGGTCGTTACCATGGAACTGATATTTTAAAAAGCTAACATGAACATTAATAAAAAATTATTGGTTCGTCTGCTAAGTGCGTTAGCAATTACTTTTCTACTTGTTAGTATTACACCATACATATTACTTTCTAAGTATACTGAAGCATTTGCAGACGATTATACAGTAGGGCTTGTATTAAGAAATTCTAATTTTTTTGCAGCCCAAATTCAGTGGTATACTTCCTGGACAGGTAGATATACTGCTCATGCTTTAATGAGCCTTTTACACCCAATAACTTATGGTAACCTTCATGGATTATGGTTATATGCTATTCTCATGCAAGGAATATTTTATTCCTCAATATATTTCTTTATTAAATCTTTATTGCCCTCACTATCAACACCATACAGATTATTTGTGTTAGCCATAATCTTAATGCAATATTTTTGGCTAATCCCCTCATCTTCAGAAGCCTTTAACTGGATACCCTCATCTTTTTCATATCAACTTGGAGCTACCCTAAACCTTTGTTTTTTTGCTCTACTATTAAGAAACAGGTTATTTGATAAATTAAGCAAAATATTACTTGTTTTTTTAGCTGTCTTAATTCCAGGAACATCTGAGATTAATCTGTTTATTTTCTGTTTCGGATTATTTTTAACTACGGTTTATTTCTTTTGGAACGAAAAACGTATAGATAGATTTTTATTGTACTTATTGGGAATTGGTGTTTGCTTTTCTTTGATTTCGCTTTTTTCACCTGGGAATAATAACCGTACTGCTATTCTTAAAGAAATTTCAAATGGACAGCCAGGTGATATCCTATTTGCAATTAAGGCGGCAATAGTAATTAGTAAGCAACAGATTACGATGTTACTCCTTCACTCACCATTCCTAATAATTAATGTTCTTTTTCTTATTGCTTTAAAATATTCAGGTATTAAACCTATAAAAAAAACAAGTTTTCCCCTGATTTTTTTATTTCTATTCATATTCATCGGGACCTATTTGTTCTTACATATACTTTTTCCTTATAAATCTGGAATTATATATATGCCTGAGAGATTACTTAATATAACTTATCTATTCTTTATTCTATGTTGGTTTGCATTTATAACCTTGTTGTGGTTTGCGTTTATTTCTGAAAACGATCTGATAATTGAATCTAACAAATCTTCCTATATGTTTCCTGTAACTTCCATGTTAATGTTAGGGGTATTCTGTTTATCGCAGCTATTACTTCCTAATAAGATTCAGAATGCATGGCGTGATTTACTCTCCGGGGATGCTAAAAGATATAGCGAACAAGTTCATGATCGAATTAACTTAATGAAAGATTCCCAAGGGAAACATTTACATATAGCTCCTATTGTTCCTATGCCCTATTCAATATGTTCTTGTGATATAGAAACTGATTCTACAAACTGGAAAAATCAGGCATTAGCTGAATATTTTAATCTTGCTTCAGTGAGCATTGATTCAACATTAAATAATAAGTAACCAAACAAACCTACTTCACCAAATGTAAAGCCTGGGAAATATAAGTTTGTATAATACTTACACATATATTTTCTTTAAACAAGAAGTCCAAACACACTTCATTATGGTGTTTTCAAAATTATTTATCAGTATAACTCTTTGAGTTTTGACCAACATTCTATATTTTAATGCTTCTCTTCCCAATTTCCAACTCTATCCTTTACAATATAAACAGGTCTTTTACGCGTTTCATCATATATCCTCCAAAGGTATTCTCCAATAATACCTAGCATAATCATAATCATTCCTCCAATTACTAGAATAAGAATTACAATGGGAGCATATCCTTTAAATGGAATCTGATTAATCATTCTTGCATAGAGAACAATAATCGCATAGAGAAATCCAATAAAGGCAGTGCCAATGCCTGCTATAGACATAAATCTAATGGGCATATATGATGTATTAAGCGATCCATCAATGAAATACTTAAGTTTCTTACCAAAACTCCATTGTGATTTGCCAATTGTACGTTTCATCCTTTTATAAGGTAGAAAACGAATGTTAAAACCCATCCAAAGTATATCACCTTGAAAGAATCGATTACGTTCATCAATCGAGGCAAAAACATCAATCGCAGCTCGATCTAACATAACGAAATCAAATCCCCCTTTCGGCATTTTAGGATTTGCAATCTTCATAAAACGATAAAAAACTGCTGAGGTCATGTTGGCCATAATTGAGTCTTCTCTATCCATTCGATAGCAAACTACGATTTGACTATTATCTTTCCAAGCAGCAATCATATCGCTAATTAAGCTAACAGGATCTTGAAGGTCAGCAGACATAATTACAGCCGCATCACCAGAACAATTTTGGGCTCCAGCAATAATAGCAGGTACTTGCCCAAAATTTCTAGAAAATGAAAGCGCTTTTATGCGAGGATTTAAGTGGCTTACTTCTAAAATTTCTTCCCAAGAACCGTCATCAGAACCATCATTAATTAAAATGATTTCGAAATTCAAATCAGTGTGAGATTCATGCATTAATGCAGTTAACTTTTCACAGGTTATTCTGATAGAACCTTTGTTTCGGAATACAGGAAGAATGAATGAAATTAACCGCATATATTATTTTTTATCGAGCAGGAATGCCAACAACACGATGTCCCGAAGGTACTGAACGATTAACGACTGCCCCAGCCCCAATCACACAATTATCACCAACTTCTATTTTGGGAAGAATAATTGCACCAGCACCTATAAAAACAGATCGCCCGATTTTGGCAGCACCAAGAATAGTTACACCGGGTGAAATTTCCGAAAAATCACCAACAGAAACATCATGTGTGATTAAAGAGTTCAGATTAATTAAACAACCGTCTCCAATACAAGTAGAAGGCTCTATAACAACCTGTTGAAGAATGCAACAACCAGATCCAATTTGAACATCACAACTAGAAATACTCGAAATGGGGTCAATTAAACTAGTTGGGATAGCACCAAGTTTAGAAATTTTCTGATGCATCAACATTCTATTAGCAGGTCCTCCTAAAGCATTTACAAAACGTAAATCACCCAAATCGAAGTATTGTTTTAGCTCTACTTCAGATCTAATAACACGAAAGTTTCGGGAAATGAAAGATGTGGTGTCGTTGCTATAATCATCATAAAAAACTACCTGATTACTTAATCCCAGTCTTTCGATTACTGGGAGAAGTTGTTTAGCAAAACCACCAGCACCTATAACTAGCATACTTGTGAACGAATACAGTCAGAAATAATATGAATTTGATCAATTTCTAGATCAGGGTAAAGTGGCAAACACAAAACTCGAGAGGAAATATCAGAAGCACAATCATCAACCAAATTATTAGTTACATAATTTAGTGAATTTAACGAAGGATAGAAATACCGACGGGGTAAGATTTGCATATCATT
>JBIKOC010000114.1:0-5805 GCA_044358335.1 Flavobacteriales bacterium
CGGATCGAGCACTGGACCATCTGTGAAATGTCCATTTGGATTTGGTCGATCAAGAACGATTAATGGAATTCCTTTTTCGGCGCAGGCTTCCATCACAAGCGACAAAGTTGAAATGTAAGTGTAGAAACGCGCACCCACATCTTGGATGTCATAAATCACTACATCCACATCTTGTAATTGCTCGGGCTTAGGTTTTTTATTGTCGCCATAGAGCGAAATGAGCGGAAGTCCGGTTTTAGCGTCTGTTGCCGATTTAACTTTTTCGCCCGCATCGGCTGAGCCACGGAAGCCATGTTCGGGAGCAAAAACTTTTACCAGATTTACTTTGCTGGAACGTAAGGTATCGACTAGATGTGTTTTCCCGATTAATGAGGTATGATTAGCAACTAATGCAACTCGTTTTCCTTTGAGTAAAGGCAGATAGGCGTTCATTTGCTCAGCGCCTAAATCCACATCAGCATCTGTTTTATTGACCACCTCCACGCGAGAGAATATTTGTGGCAGGATGTTATGGGGAAACAGGATTGCAAAAAGGAGCATCAGGCTGAAGGCCTTAAAATTCCTAACTTCGGGCACTCGTTTTATCAGATTCATTCAGTATATCAGGATTGAGCACCTCCGCCTTTATTGCCCGTCGCCTTTTACGTTCGGATGCCGGAAGCCGTTTGTCAACACCTATTGTTCGTATTGCCATTGCAGGCATTGCGATCGGAATAAGTGTGATGATTGTGGCTATAGCAATCGTGACTGGGTTTCAGCAAGAGATTAGGGCGAAAGTTATTGGTTTCGGTTCGCATATTCAAATTAGCAAATACGACACCAACCGTTCCTTCGAAAGTACTCCAATTAGCAATGCTGACAGCTATTTGAAAGAAGTTGGACAATTGTCGGGAGTTCAACACATCCAAAGTTTTGCGATTAAAGCAGGCATTGTAAAAGCGGGAGATGCGATAGAAGGCGTTGTTTACAAAGGAATTGGAAAAGATTATGCATCTACATTTTTCCAATCACATTTGAAAGAAGGCAAGATGCCAGTATTGCCCGATTCGGGGCGTTCGAATGAGGTATTAATTTCGAAAACGCAAGCTCAATTATTGCATTTGAAAGTGGGTGATGCCCTGTTGATGTATTTTGTGCAGGATCCACCTAAAGCGCGAAAGTTCACGGTTTCGGGTATTTATGATACCGGATTGGGAGATAATGATTTTGATAAACTCTATCTAATTGGCGATTTACGTGTTGTTCAGCAGTTGAATAAATGGTCGCCCGATCAAGTGAGTGGAATTGAAATCCAGTTAGATGATTTTTCCAAAATGGATGAAATGGAACAGGTGGTTTATCAAACTATTCCAAACGATTTGGATGCAAAAAGTATCCGAACACGCTATCCACAGTTGTTTAGTTGGCTCGATTTGATGGATACAAATGTGTATATCATTATCGCACTTATGCTGATAGTTGGAATCATTAACATGGTTACTTCCTTGCTCATTATGATTCTCGAACGCACACAGCTTATTGGAATCTTGAAAGCTTTGGGAGCAGATAACCGACTCGTTATTTCGTTGTTTTTGAGACAAGCTGCCACCTTGATTGGACGAGGTTTGCTTATTGGAAATGTGCTTGGAATCGGATTGTGTTTGCTACAATTAAAAACCGGAATGATTACGCTTAATCAGGAAACCTATTATTTATCGGTTGTTCCTATCCAATTGCAGCTAAGCGACATATTTTTATTAAATGCAGCCACCTTTGGGATTTGTTTGGTTTCGTTGATGTTACCGGCTTTGTTGGTGATTCGAATTAGTCCCTCGCGTGTGATGCGATTCGACTAAGCATAGATTCTATCGCTTTCTTTAGAGCCGTTCTACTGCATTCCTGCTCATTTGAAATAATCAAATTGGGAGATTTAGCTGTTGGGAAAAGTCCTTCAAATTCGGCATTCGTTTTTATGTTTTTTAATTGTCTTTGGGAAGCTTGAGTAAAGCCCAATTTCTGACACCTCTCTGCGAGGTATTCCTGTTCGGTTTGTCCAGGTGTTGGGATGAGTAATGCGGTTCGATTTAGGCGGATGAAATCCATAATACTGGAATAGCCCGAACGGCAAATGAGATGCTGCGCACATTCTATTTCTTGGATGAATTGTTCATCGTTAGGCTGAAGAATTATCCGAATATTTTCTAAAGAAGCCGCACTTACCTTATCTGGAATATTCTCACATATAATGGAAATATCGGCGGAAAATGTATTTTGTAAACGAACAATTTCCTGGAAGAAAATACTCCGTTGAGGTTCGGGTCCGGAGATAATTGCCAGTATATTCTTGGATGATTGTGGTAGGGGAAGATTCGCTTCAAATCGACTTAATAATCCCACATTTTTTACTGAAATCGAATCTGAAAAAACATGAGCTAATCGACCACTAATTTTGTTTGAATCTAAATCGGGAATCCAGATTTCGGAGAACGGTTTAAGAAGTTTGATGAATCGTCTATTGCTGAATGCTTGAGTGAAACGAAGAAAACGAGGTGTTAGCGGTTTAATTTGATGCGTGATGAGGATACTTGGTATGGATTCGGAATGCATCCCATATCGATTATCGGAAACGATTGCATCGATTTGGTGGATTTTTATCAGTGATTGTAAGTTCGAGTATTCATCTTGTATGGAACGCTTTATTATGTTTGCTTGTAGCAGTATTTTTAACCAAGCAGGAAGCCAAGTTGAATACCGAATTGCAGTATCATTTGATGGAATTTGTTCCAGATTAGAAATGTGCGCATTTAGGTAAGCTAAGACGCGAGGAGAACCTAAGATAATTACCTGTGCTCCTTGATTCTGAAGTTCACGGATAATAGGAATGCAGCGCGCAGCGTGTCCCAAGCCCCAATCGAGTGGAGCAACTAATATACGGGGAGAACTTGAATGCGACATGTTGCAAAATAACCGGTATTTCCTCCACAAACCGCTACTTTTGCAGAATGAAAGCAATCGTTACAGGAGCAAGTAGTGGAATTGGTCGTGCAATCGCGTTGAAATTAGCCGCAGCAGGCTGGCAATTAGCTGTCATTTCGAGAAGTGAAAAGCGTGTGGATGAACTGATGGCATTGCTAGGAACACTAGGCATGCAGGAACATATTTTCATGACGGGCGACTTAACGCATCCAGGTGTGGTGGAATCTTTTTGCTCTACAGTTCAAGAGCGTTGGGGAAATGTGGATTTGATCGTAAATAATGCTGGAGAATACGTACCCGGAGATGTGGGAACATTAACCTTGACTCAGTTAGATGAGCAGATGAATGTCAACTTCCGCTGTGGTTTTAAGCTGATACAGCATTTTGTACCTGTGATGAAACAAGCAGGAAAAGGCAGGATTGTTTTCATCAGTTCTCAAGTGGTGAATGATCCTCGTCCTTTTGCAGCAGCCTATACGCTTTCTAAATCCTTAAACGATATGTATGCTCGCTTGTTGCGTGATGAGTTGCGTGAATCGGGCATTGGTGTTACGCGTATTGTTCCGGGTTCGGTGAATACTCCTACTTGGGGCGATGCTGAAGTGCCGCGAGATCAATTTGTTCAACCCGAAGAGATTGCTCAACTCGTATTCGACATATGTTCTATGTCGGCTTCAACTTTAGTGGATGAGATTCGCATTCGTCCCTTAGATAAAAATTGGTAAAACAGAACGATGACCAAACGAAAACTGAGAAATTTTGCTGAATTAGAAACATTTACCAATGTGATTCAGCATCCCTATAAACGCGAGCAGTATGATCACCCCATGAAGGGAAACTGGCAGCGTGATTTTTTCAAAAATGAATTACCTATTACGCTGGAACTTGGCTGTGGGAAAGGAGAATACAGCGTTGGTTTAGCTTTGAAACATCCCGACAGGAATTATCTCGGAATTGACATCAAAGGAAACCGTATCTGGCGTGGAGCCAAAACCGGTATCGAAGATAACATTCCCAATTTGGGCTTTTTGAGAACCGAAATCGACCACCTTTTAAACTTCTTTAATCCTGGGGAAGTGGATGAAATCTGGATTACGTTTCCCGATCCTCAACCCAATAAAACCAAGGCTCAAAAGCGCCTGACTTCCCCCGAATTTTTAGACCGCTACCGCAAGATTTTACGTCCGAGCGGTGTGGTACATTTGAAAACCGATTCCGCATTTTTGTTTGAGTCGACGATGGAAGTGATTGAATCTCAGAAACTGCCGGTATTACGCATTAGTCGCGATATTGACACTGATTTTCCGGGTGATGAATTATTGCAGATTCGGACGTATTATGAATTGAAATTCCGTCAAACCGGAGTGCCTATCAATTACGTGGCTTATACTTTATGAACGATCCGCGCGACAAGGAAGATTTCTTTGAAAAGGTATTTGCCGTGGTGCGCGAAATTCCTTCAGGTCGGGTAACGAGTTATGGTGCGATTGCTAAATTTCTGGGGACAGGAGGATCGGCCAGAACGGTAGGTTGGGCAATGAATTTATCGCATTCTGCAGCCATTCCAGTTCCCGCACATCGGGTAGTAAATCGCAACGGACAGCTTACTGGCAAGCATCATTTTCCAAATCCAGATGCTATGCAACAATGTTTAGAAGCGGAAGGAATTGTGGTAAAAGACGATCAGATTGTAGGTTTCACTGAGGTTTTCTGGGATCCACAAGTTGAGCTGGGGCTTTAGCGTTTGCTAATGCGATTACCCGTGCTTCGCTGACGCGTGCATTTGAAGCGTGAAACATCCATATCTCTTAATGCAACATGCTTGGTATGTCGACCAGCAACACGTGCTCGCCATTTTCGCCAGTTATTGGGATGAAGTTCCCGTTTCATGAGGGCTTTCACATCGTCTTCGCGTAATCCAAATTGATGAAAAATAGCATCGAAAGGAGTGCGATCTTCCCAGGCCATTTCGATGATGCGATCAATATCGATAGGTTGAAGCGTAGCTGTCATGCGAAGAAAACCACAAAAAGCAAGAAAAGTTCAGGACTAGGACGTGATTTTCTTATTCGCCAAGACAAGGTCTATTTTTTCGCATGCCGATTTGAACCGTTTATCGTCTTTTCCGGAGATGACGCTAAAAGATCGACCATCTTCCTTTAACGCTATTTGGTAGCGATCGAATAATTCTTGTCGACGGGTTGGATGTTCACGCAAAGGATCATTTACCCAAGGAAGGTCGATGTTCATGAGTAAACTATGCGTGTAACGTGGAATACGAGAGGCTTTGAGCAACCAATCGGGACAAGAGCCAAAGACCACTTCCATCCAAATGCGGCACACAAGTAAATCGGTATCGCAGATGATGAGTCGGTGATTTTTTTCGAGTACGTTTTCGGCGTCCATTTGTCCGCGGGCAATGGCTTCCACATCGTAAGCGGCATATTTACGATTGAGTTGCATCAAGTATTCGCGCGCATATTCGGGAACCACCGGACAACTGTAATGAGCCGCTAATTGATGTGCAAGGGTAGATTTTCCGGTTGATTCAGGGCCGGTAACAGCAATTCGGATCATGAAAGTACGAGATCTTTTTTCCAGCGGAATGCGCCGTACACAGCCAAAGCAGCCATGATGATGTATAACAATGCAGTTAGGTGCAATGTTTTATAAATGAACAATCCGCTATTTGCGAGATCGACGAGAACCCAGCAATACCAATTTTCGATGAATTTTCGCGCCATCATCCAAGTGATGATTAATCCGGCAACCCCCATGCTGGCATCAAAAAAAGGCACATCGGTATTGGAATAATGAACGAGTGCTAAGCCTAGCAAGTAGGAAGCAAGT
>JBIKOC010000115.1:0-5796 GCA_044358335.1 Flavobacteriales bacterium
TGAGTTGTACCTTCATTCACAAGTTGGTGAATGACCAACTTTCCACGAATATCAAACACATGAAGTTCGGCTTTGGCTGTAAAAGGTGTGAATTCCATCTGTACCAATTCGATTGCCGGATTGGGGAAAATATTCAATTCAATCGTTTGAACTGAAGGAACAGATGCAAGTGTGTTCGAAACATTTGGTGTGGTAAATCCTTCGGTGAAAATATCTAAGTCACCATCTACTTCACTTGTATATCCGTATGATTCATCAGGACCAAGTTGTTCGTACCTTAATGAGTCAATTAATTCGCCAGTTGAAGCGTATAAGCCTACATATTCACCTGCAGGTGATAAAGTGAAATTAGTATGTAATGGACCTTGAGCAGTTGTATTATCAGCCCAAACTAGTTTAAAACCTCCTGCCTCAATTACTGTAGAAGCTGAACCAGTAGGGAATACATATTTGGCCGCTTGAGTGATATCATCGGTGATAGACAATCCAGCTAGATCGGCTGGAGTAACAGCATCATTATAAATTTCAATCCAATCATCAAATTCACCATTTTCGTCAGTAATAGTTCCCGTATTTGAAGCCATCACTTCGTTAATGTATAAGTCACTTACAACTGGGCTTGCATCGTTGTCTAATATAGTGATATCGGAAGTTGCATTCAATCCTGCTTGTAAGTTGCTACTAAAGCCAGTCAGACTTAAGCTAAGCACTTCTGGAGATTCAATTTCCGAATCATCAATAGCAAGGAAAGTAAAGGAGTAAGAAGAAATTCCTGGTTCAACCGTAACTGAAATTAAACCAGAAGCTGCAGCAGGGTTTGTTGTATAATCAGAAGCATTCAAACTACTTTGTTCAGTAAGTTGAATAGTAAATGTTTGTTGAGTAATTGGAGCTGGTTGAATATCTAATTGAATGGTTAAATCCGATTGTCCTTCGGTGATAGTTTGACTTGTTGAACTGAAACTCACAAATGAAATACCTTCCGGTTCAGTGATTTCGTAATTCAATGTATTACCAGCGCCAATAAACAAACCTGGACTAATTGTGCTAATAGTTAAAGTGCCCGCTTCAGTTCCTTCAGTGATGCCATCACCCAATGCGGCTAAACTAAAACTTGCAGATGTAGAACCATTGGGAATAGTAATCGTGATTGAATTGGAAGCAATTGCTGGAGTTGACGTTAAATCGCTTGCTCCTGCAACACCACTAAAAGTGATAGTGACTGTTTGTGTTCCAAAACTGGCTGGACTAATGCTCAAGTTTAGTGTTTGTGCTGAACCACCTTCTGATAAGCTGAAGAAACCTGATTGGAAGCTGATTTCTGATGGATCAGGGACGGCAAAACTGAACGTCCAATTTGGCCACATCGCAAAACCGGCATCAGCAGGCAAATCGCCTACTTCCCAATTTTCAGGATCCATGATTATAGCTAAAACATCAGCGACAGATCCACTCAATTCAGGAATAAACAAATAAGTATTAACACAATTAGTTGAATCTCCAGTTATCGCTAAAGCGTTTAAACCTTCTTCAAGCGGACTAGGCAAGCATGTGTAATTTGAATTGCCACTACCTGTTGAATTACAGGCACTTAAGAACATGTTGGTGCTAATAGCTGCAACGAATGTAGGGTTAGCACTTGTACCTGTGTATGCTAATATTTGATCTCCTTCAACTGATAAACCAGCTAATTCCCCAGTGGCAGTTCCTGGACCAGTTATGAGTTCGGTGCTATGACCTGCACCCGAAATGGTATCTTCACGGAAGATGATAACCGTCCCAATTTGAACATCTGTTGCTGGAGCGGTCCAGATTAACGTGTTTTCATTCGTAAAAAGTGCCGATCCGCTCCATCCATTATCGGTGAAACTGATGGTTGTTCCTGCTGGAATATCTTGTAACGTAACAATGGCAAATCCATCGGTAGAGTCGCATTGCATCGATAAAAAAGCAATGCCGCCAGGCTGCACCTGAGAAAAAGCTTGAAGGCTAGTCAGGCAAATAATCAAAGAAGTAAGAATTGATCTCATAAGAGGAGTTTATACAAATGTAAGCTAATACTGAAAAATCTTCCAGCCTCTAATCGAAAAATACCCAATTGAAACCAACTTTTATTAATCGGTCGGGTAGTGGATAATAAGGAATCACGTAGGATTGATTATTCGCTACACCGAAATTGGCATGTTCAAGCATGGCAAAAATACGAGCTCGACGAATCTTAGCGCTGATGTAAAAATTAGCCTGCAGCAATCCAGTGTTTTTCTGTTGATTTTGCAAGAAAAACAAACCGCTTTGGGGCTGATATGCATTCGCTTGAAAGGACGTACAACCAATCAAATCGATACCAATACGCCAAGGTGTTGTTTTACGAATTTTTCCTTCTCTGAATAAGCTCTCTTGATATTGTACTAGCGGTAGACTCAAGACTGAATTTCCATTGGTTTGTTGAATGAGTATGCGACTATACAAATACCATTTCCGCACCCGAATTTTATTCGAAACTTCAGCCCTAAGAACATTTAATACTGAATTAGCTTGTTCGGGACTGCCATTTAAGCCCATAAAAACCCAATTGCTAATTAATTGATTGCTAACACTTAAATCTGTATGAATGCGAGCAAAAGATAGTGTTGCAAAAACACGTAATAGATTAGTTTTCTTAAAAGAATTGTTTTCCCATGAGCCAAAATTGGAATCGAATTTCCGAAGTTGATATACCGGTTCTTGACTAAAACTTTCCACTCCAGCTCTCAAACTCCAATTTTTTCTTGGCTGTAAAGTAAATGAGCCTGTCAAACTAATATCACCTTGATTGTAGCCCGAGAAGAACAATTCAGTTGATCCTTGAACGGAGAAAGCAGGCCGGAAGTGATAATTGATCTTTCCTCCAACACTTTGGTTGAAGATTTTAATTCGACTGTTTACTCCATTCACGGGTATTTCCATCCACACATGAGCACCTTGTTGCTTTAAAAAAGCCTTGGCTTCCCAATGCATTTGCTGAGCTGTATCTTCTAAAGTGCTCAATTTTAGTATTGCTAGTTCGTTCTCCCACTGAGGATTGTAATAATCGACAAACGTACGGTTCGTATCGAGTATCGTCGAATAGTATGAATTATTCGGGTTTTCATCGTCGTATGAATGTCGATACAACGAATAGTGAAAGGTATTTTGTAAGCGAAGTATGGCAGGGTTTATTACAGAACCGATAGAATCTTTTTTCGCTTGAACTAAATCATACGTTTGGCGAACCAAGAATCCGTTTTTGAAAATTTTGTTCCGTGCTTTTGCCAGATTAACGGCATAAAGTTGCCTATTCGACTGAGTATTTGTTTGAAAGATAGAATCACCTTCTGCTGTTATTCCTCCATTTTCGAATGACGCGCCTTTATGGTAGTTGATTCCAGCTAAAATCTGATACCGCTCTTTCCCGGGTCGATACCAGAAATTAAAACGCAGGGCAGAGTGTGCGGCGGTTTGACGTAAATAAGTTCCTTCTGAATTTACTCTTTGGAATTCCAAACCAAAGTTGAGTGATTTTCCTACGTTTTGGGTATGCCGAATTTTGAAAAACGCCTCTTGCTTTCCACCTTGAGTGTATGCAGCTTCGGTATAAGGCGATTGAGCATCGTAAAATTGAAGGTCTTTTAAGTCTAAGGAATAAGCTGAAAATGAATTAAATCCCCAGTTAAATCCCCCATTAAAAGACGGTCTGAAATGAAGATTTTGAATAGCAGTTCCGTTATTGCCTAATGTGCTATTGATGTATTGTGTTTGATAAACGGGTAGATAAAACTGAAATCGATCGAGCGAATAGGCGATACGCTGTAGTTTCCTTACTCCTGTTTCACTTAACTCAAGACCAGCTATTTCAACCCTAGAAGTATCTCGACTAACTCCCGAAGAATCGAAACCCGATTTTATGGAGCCATTACCCGAATTGCTTGTTCCGAACTGTGCAGATGCTTGCAGCGCAGAAAAAAGTAGGAACAAGATGGACCAGCGTAGATTCATTGCGGCAAAAGTAGCAGATTTAGCTTGTTGCAGATGAATCAACTCGATGCTTCTTATTTTTTAACAAGTATTAATAATAAAAAATCCCGCCTACGGGCAGGATTAAAACCTTGTTGGTCTGTTGACCGGTTTTACATTACAGACCGGTGCAAAGGATGTGCGCCGAAATTCTATAATTAGACATGCACACCTCCTTTCGATTCGTTAATGAGATTAGAAGACAACTTGAACCCTAAAATTGTTCAGAATATGTGATGATTTGGGCAAAAAAAAGGCTGTCCTTTTGGGACAGCCTTTTCAAGTTAAAGGTTATGCTTAGTGAGCAACAACCAAACGGAATGTTTTAACAGAACCGTTCTGACGAATAGTACCTAGATAAATACCGCCATCCAAATTAGAAACTTGAATTTGGTTTGTTACTGAATTCAATTGATGACTTGAAACAAGTTTACCAGTTAAGTCATGAATTTCAAACACAGATTCTTTGTTACCATCAATAACCAAAGTAATTTGATCATTAGCTGGATTCGGGAAGATACGTGTGTTTAAGTCATTCAACTTATTGATTCCAGTAGCAAGATCAAGAATTTGAATTGTTTGTTGTACAGTTTGGCTACAAACAGAATTTGAAGCTGTAATGGTTACCGTGTAAATACCTGGAGATGTAAAAGTATGGTTAGCAGTTAAGCCAGTTACTTCAGCAGAAGCATCACCAAAGTTCCAAGTAATTAAATCAGCACCAGAAGTGTTGCTAGTGAAAGAAACTACATCATTCGTATTTCCTGATCCAGGAGCAGTAACATGACAAGTAATTGTATTCAAACCTTGAACTTCGGTGAAAAGAATCACTTCGTATTGATCATTCGAAGTTAAAACTACTGAATAAACACCAGCTGCAAGATTCGAGATCGTGTTGATTTCATTCGTTGAGCCAGCAGCTACAACTTGATTTTGATCCGATACAATTGAATAGTTCCAAAGATTGTCTTGGCTAGTTAAGCTAATCGAACCATCATTTCCTGAACAAGAAGTTGCAGTAGCTGAAACAGTAGTTGCTTTGCTAAAATGAATTCTGAAACGATTCGAATTAACAAGAGCTTCTTCCATTCCAAATGTGTAAGCCCCTTTACTCAAGTTGTGGAATAAACCAGTTTGCGTATCTTCTAAGTATACAATTACAGTTGGATCGATATTGTCTATACGAGAAATCGAGAAGCTATGTAAACCTTGAGTAGTAGCAGTTAGACCTAAAGGAATGATACGTTCGTCGGTTAATGTAGGCCAAGCTTGGATTGCAAATGCTTGATCAGCAATAGAAGAATACAATGAAAGTGATTCGTTACCAGGAAGTTTCTTTGCATCATAATTCATGTCATACCCTTCAGAAGCAGATGGAAGGAAAGCCAACATCGTTTCATTAGAAACACCATTTGGATTATTTACTTTAATCCAAACACGTTGTAGGTTTTCGTTTACTTCAAAGAAGTTAGCAGCATTTCCATTACGCATCGAGTTATTGAATGAAATGCTATTACTAGTTCCAACAGCTTCAACAAAGAAACCTTGTCCAGAAGCAATTTGTCCAGTAAATGAAGCAGCCGAACCATTACCACCAGAAGCAGCACCTAATGCATTAACTGCCACATAATCTCCAGTTGCATAAGAAGCGCCAATAGAACCGTCATCATCCCAGAAATAAAGAGAAGGAACAACTTGACCAGCATTACCTGAAAGAAGTGCTGTAGCACTTAATGAAGAAGGATATGGATTACCTACTAAATT
>JBIKOC010000116.1:0-5788 GCA_044358335.1 Flavobacteriales bacterium
AGCATAAAATGTAATAGTACCCAATAGATAGGTGCAGAAATTAAGGTAGAATCGAATCGATCTAATATTCCGCCATGTCCGGGTAAAATAGTGCCTGAATCTTTGATATCGGCTTGACGTTTTAACATCGACTCAAATAAGTCACCTAATGAACCTGTAACGGATAAAATACCACCTATGAGCATCCAAATGAATAAAGATGCACCACCTAAAAAATAGAAAGCGGCAATACCAACTAGCATGGCTGTAATAATTCCTCCAATCAAACCTTCAATAGTTTTTTTAGGTGAAAGGCGTTCGAATAGTTTATGTTTTCCAAAAGCTCTTCCTGTAAAATAGGCACCTGTATCGGATGCCCACATAAAGAAGAACAAGTACAATACATTCCATGGTAAATAGCTGCCATCGTTTCCAATTGAACAGCTAACTAACAAACCACAAGGAACACCTAAATAAAAGAGACTAATTATTGAACTGCTGATATTTTCAAGTGGTTTGGGAATGCCACGAAACATCTCCCAAGCAAAAAGAAGAAAGATTAATCCTACAAAAATGGATATAAAAAGAAATATATCATGCTCTATTAATCCAACCGAATGTTGCGTCATGGAGAAATAGATACAAGCTATAAAAACAAGAATATTGGTTATGTATAAGAATATTCGATTTGTTTGAATAGATAGCGCTTGAACGAGTCGATTAAACTCAAAACAACCAACGATCAAAATGAATAATGCGATACCTGTAAGGACATATTCGGATAGCAGAATTCCTCCAATTAAAACAATCCCGAATATGACTCCAGTTATAACACGGGTTTGAAGATTCGATAAAGCCATAATTCAATTACTATTCTGTATCTGCAAGAGATGATTCATCCTGTGCTTCATGTATTAATTGAAGTGCTTTTAAACGAAATGCAGCATCAACATACAATTCTGCTTCACCAATACTTGGATATACCGAATCTACTTTATTCAGAATCTGGGCAGGTATATCGTGTTGTTTCATTAAATTAAGTAATAAATACAAGCTCGATACATTCGTGTCACTTGCAATAACTGTCCATTGATTCTCCATGCTGCAAATTACGTTAATCCTATAAAACAAAAAGGACAACCTAAGCTGTCCTTTTGTGTATTAAGTAATTTAATCGTTTACGCTTCTTCCGAAGGATTGGTTCGAGCTTCTTCTTCTTTTGAAACAGTTATTGTTTCTGAAACAGACGCTTTATTCTCTTCCAACTTAACTTCCGATTTTTCTTTTGCTGCATTAGCTGCTGCAATATCCTGATTGTCTTTCAACTGATCTTTGTATGAACGAGAAATATCGGAACTAGCACTTTCATCATCCTTATCCCAAATTCGCTTTCCAAAAATCTCTTCTAAGTCTTCGCGGAAAATAACCTCACGTTCTAAAAGAATCGCTGCTAAAGAATTCAATTTTGTTTTGTTTTCATTCAGGATTTTCTTGGTACGTTCATATGCCATATCAATCAGTTTCTTCACTTCCTGATCGATAGTCTCAGCTGTTTTTTCGCTGTAAGGGCGGTTGAAACTATATTCCGATTGACCTGATGAATCATAGAAACTGATGTTTCCAATTTTATCGTTCAAGCCGTAAATAGTCACCATTGCATATGCTTGTTTGGTGATTTTTTCCAAATCGCTTAATGCCCCAGTTGAGATTTTTCCGAAAGTCACTTCTTCTGCCGCACGACCACCTAAAGCAGCGCACATTTCATCCAATAATTGATCAAATGTAGTAATAGAGCGTTCTTCAGGAAGATACCATGCAGCACCTAAAGATTGACCACGTGGCACAATAGTAACTTTTACAAGTGGAGAAGCATGTTCTAGCAACCAACTTACCGATGCATGTCCGGCTTCGTGGAAGGCAATTACGCGCTTTTCATCCATCGAAATAATCTTATTCTTTTTCTCCAAACCTCCAATGATACGATCTACAGCATCTAAGAAATCTTGTTTGCCAACTACATCTTTGTTTTTACGAGCAGCAATCAAAGCAGCTTCGTTACACACATTTGCGATATCAGCACCCGAGAATCCAGGTGTTTGACGAGCTAAGAATTCGATATCTAAACTTTGATCAGTCTTAATTGGCTTCAAATGCACTTTGAATATTTCGCGACGACCATTTAAATCGGGAAGTTCCACATAAATCTGACGATCGAAACGTCCCGGACGAAGTAAGGCGCGGTCCAAAATATCGGCACGGTTAGTTGCTGCCAAAATGATAACACCATTATTGGTTCCGAAACCATCCATCTCGGTAAGCAACTGGTTCAATGTATTTTCTCGCTCATCGTTTGCTCCAGCCATTGGATTTTTACCACGAGCACGACCAATAGCATCAATTTCATCAATAAATATGATAGCAGGCGCTTTTTCTTTCGCTTGTTTGAAAAGATCGCGAACACGACTAGCCCCAACACCCACGAACATCTCTACAAAATCAGAACCTGAAAGGGAGAAAAATGGAACTTGAGCTTCTCCTGCTACAGCTTTAGCCAGTAAGGTTTTACCTGTTCCCGGAGGGCCAACTAATAAAGCACCACGAGGAATTTTACCTCCTAAAATAGTATATTTCTTAGGGTTTTTAAGGAAGTCAACTATCTCACGGATCTCAACTTTGGCTTCATCTAAACCTGCCACATTGTCGAATGTAACAGTTACATGTGTGTCTTTGTCGAACAACTGAGCGCGACTTTTTCCAATGTTGAAAATTTGTCCGCCTCCGCCTCCGCCGCCCATTCTTCGTATAAGTATCATCCAAAAAAGGAATACTACACCAAGCAAAATCACCCAACTAATGATTTCACCTGACCAGTTTTTACGACTCTCGTAACTTGGATGAATTCGAAGCTCAGGAGCAACACTAACTTGAGCAGTGTCAATGATTTTATTTAAATCTTCAACCGATCCAATCGTATAATTGTAATGAGGTCCTTTTTCCAAAGAGGACGACATATTGGGCGATTTCAGGTTTTTGTATTCAGGTTTACTGAGTTTTTCTTTCTTAATAGTTATCTCAGCATATTCTTTATTTACAACTGTTATTTCCTTCACATCAGCTGCAACAAGCATTTCCGTGAATTCATTAGTTTTTATTTCACGTGTATTCGTTCCAACATTATAGAAGTAAGAACCAATAAATAGCAAGGTGATGATCCCATAAATCCAATAAAAATTGGATCCTCCACCACTGGAAGGTTTGGGTTTACCCGATTGAGGAAAAAGTCTACGATTACCGGATTTTTTGGGTGTGTCCGGAGTGTTATTTTGAGGTTGTTCAGCCATTGGAAAATTCAAAGCGTGATTGTATGTTCCAAAAGAACACGTTTTTCACAGATAAGTTTATCAGGCAACAGATTCTGGGATTACTCGGACAATAGCATCTGCCCAAAGACGTTCAATTTTGTAGAAATCTCTGATTGGTGTTTGGAATACATGAACAACTACATTTACGTAATCAATCAAAATCCATTCTTGATTTTCGAAACCTTCGCTACGCCATGGAGATTCTCCAGTTGCAACTTTAACTTCATGTTCTACCGAGTATGCGATCGCATCTACCTGAGTGCCCGAATCGGCATTACAGATGACAAAAAAATCGCAGACTGAATGTCCTGTCTGGCGCAGATCGAAGACCTGGATGTTTTTACCTTTCTTTTCTTCGATTCCTTTGATGATCGGGTCGATCAGTGATTCAGCGGAGTCAATGGCAATAGATGCTGCCTTCTTTTTCATTCAGATGCTTGATTGTTGCGACAAATTTAGTAGTTCTGCCGATTATGGAACTATTATTTATGGGCCGTAACCTGATCCGGTTGGACAGCTGCGAGTCGACTAACAACTTTGCTGCCAGTTTGCTTGAGCAAAATGCTCCGGAAGGGACGCTTATTGTGGCAAATGAACAAACGGGTGGAAGAGGACAAAGAGGAAAATCATGGTATTCTGAGCCGGGTAAAAATCTCACATTAACATACATACTTCGCCCATTATCATTGAGGATTGCTGATCAATTTCTGCTGAATAAGACTATTGCAATTGCTGTAGCACGAACAGTCGAACTCATTAGTCCCGGATCTTTTATTCGCATTAAATGGCCAAATGATATTTTTCTTGAGAATAGAAAGTTGGCAGGTATCTTAGTCGAAACGGCGGTCAAGGGTAGCCAGATTGTCAGTTGTATGGCGGGAATTGGACTCAATGTCAATCAGACACAATTTCCAGCTGATAGCGGCAATCCGGTTTCATTAGCTATGGAGCTTGAAACTACACTTGTTTTGGATGATGTCATGCAGCTTTTGAGCAAACAGATGGAAGTCTATTATTTTCGATTTAGCTCAAGCCAGAAAGCTCGGTTAGAGGAAGAATACGATTCCTTGTTATGGAAACGAGGTGAAGTTTATCCCTTTAAATTGAATGGTGATGATTTCCTTGCCGAAATAGTACAGGTGGATGTACAAGGAAAATTGGTTTTGAAAACACCTGATGGGGAAGAAAGACGATTCTCACATGGAGAAATACAGTGGTTCTAATTGATCAAGGTTTATTTTGCTCAATACCAAAATCGATTCGAACCGATTTGGTAAACGTTTCTTTCTCGATGGTGAAATAGGTTTCGTTAACCAGGTCCATTTCAGCATTCGACGAAATTCCAGGCATAACTTTTAACATTCTATCATAATTATATCCATTACCTATACTTTCGTTTACTTCATAGAAAACTTGATGCACGTTTGCGAGTTTAACTTTTAGTGATGTCGCAATAATGGAAGCCTTTTCGGATGCATCAGAAATTGCCTGTTCGATTAGTTTTTTCTCTACTGCTTTTTGCAAACTATCAGAACAAACAGAATTGTAGGTAATATAAGTTTGACGAGCATCTTCGGTTGAAAATGCTTTCAATGTTTTAAGAATGATTTCTTTACTCAAACGTGTTTTAACAGTGAGATTTTGTGCAGCTCGGTATCCGTTACGTTTGCTTTTATCACCAACATATTCATAATTAGCTACAACCGAATAATCGTTTAACGTGATTTCCTTCTCGGGATAGCCAAGCTCTTTTAATTTCGTTAACACATTATTCGAAACGATAGTTAAATCTTGAATACTCAAGCTTTCTGATTTGTTTCGTGCATTTAACTGAAGTTGAAAAACGGCTATGTCGGGAGTTACTTCCATGTTTGCTACTCCCGTAACTTTAATAGCTGGTAATTCTTGGGAATGCAGATTCAGAAAGAGGATACTCGCTATTACAGTGCAAATAAATTTCATGCAAACTAGATTTAAATATGAATTTAGCTTGAGTGCAAATTATTGCACAACTCCATTCAAAATAACTGTTTTTACCAAGTCGGTTCCGAATGCGTAAGGAAGAAAAGCATAAGATGGAATTTTAGACGTGATAAAAAGATTAGCCACTTTCCCGGGAGTAATGCTTCCATGCGTTTCGAGCAATCCCATGGCGTATGCCGAATTGATGGTTGCCGCATTGATAGCCTCTTCGGGAGTCATCCGTAAGTTAATGCAAGCTAAACTGAGCACAAATTGCATTCGCCCCGAAGGTGAAGAACCCGGATTATAATCGCTTGCTAATGCGATCGGTAAACCAGCTGCAATCATCTCACGTGCTGGTGGCTGTTTTATCTTCAGAAAGAATGCTGTAGAAGGTAGTAAAGTTGGCATTGTGCCACTGTTTAATAACACTTCCATTTCTTCTTCACCGGTATATTCCAAATGATCCACACTTAATGCTCCAT
>JBIKOC010000117.1:0-5786 GCA_044358335.1 Flavobacteriales bacterium
TTGCCTTCTGTGTGCTTTTCAACTAATTCAAACCCGGCCCATAAAGCAGTAGTAAAGGATAACATATTACCACGAAACTCAACCTCAAACGTATTCGTACGGAATTCATTTTGAATATCACGCACTTTACCGTCGAGTATTTTCTTACTCTTATTGATTAACGCAATACTGTCGCATAATTCTTCCACCGTTTCCATTCGGTGAGTAGAGAAAATAATGGTTGCTCCATTTTTACGAAGCTCTAAAATCTCATTACGAATGATAGATGCGTTCACAGGATCAAATCCTGAAAATGGTTCATCAAAGATTAAAAGCTCCGGCTCATGTAAGACCGTTACTACAAACTGAACTTTCTGCGCCATCCCTTTCGACAGCTCCTCAATCTTCTTATTCCACCAAGATTGCATCTCGAATTTCTCAAACCAAACTCGAAGTCGGCGCTTTGCTTCTTGCTTATCTAATCCGCGCAAACGAGCTAAATACAGACATTGCTCTCCAACCTGCATTTTTTTATACAAACCACGCTCTTCAGGTAAATACCCAATACGCTGAACATCCGACAAAACCATAGGTTTGCCTTTGAATAAAAGCTCCCCAGTATCTGGAATAGTGATTTGATTAATGATTCGGATTAAAGAAGTTTTTCCAGCTCCGTTTGGTCCCAATAAACCAAATACAGAACCTTGTTCTACCGAAATACTTACATCATCCAAAGCTCGGTAATTACCGTAATTCTTGGAAATATTTCGGGCTTCAAATAGGGGTGTAGTCATATTCAAATTAAAACGGCCACAATGTGGCCGTCAAATATACCAAAGTACTAAAGCTTAATGGAAGTATTCCTTCATCCGTTCAAAAAAGGATTTCTCTTTCTTACCAGGCTGTGGAATAAAATTATTTGCGGAACGAAGATCTTCAAGCATTTGACGCTCTTCGGCACTTAGTTGCTGGGGTGTCCATACATTTACATCTACCAATAAATCACCTCGCTCGTAACTGTTCACTTCAGGCAAACCTTTACCTCTCAAACGATATACTTTTCCACTTTGAGTTCCGGGTTCTATCTTAAATTTTGCTTTACCATCTAAAGTTGGAATTTCAATCGAAGTTCCTAATGCAGCATCTGCAAAGTTGATGTAACAATCGTAATACAAGTTATTTCCATCACGCTTTAATTCAGCATGTTCAACCTCCTCAATACTAACAAGTAAATCTCCTGCTATTCCACCTCGTGGTGCTGCATTTCCTCGACCAGCCACATTTAATTGCATCCCCTCGCCTACTCCTGCCGGGATATTTATACTGATCACTTCTTCATCGCGCACAATTCCATCACCCGAACATACTTTACACTTACTGGCGATGATTTTCCCTTCTCCATCACAGGTTGGACAAGTGGATGCGGTTTGCATCTGTCCAAGAATAGTATTGGTAATACGAGTTACTCGTCCAGCACCTTTACATGTTCCACAGGTATTAAATGAAGAACCTTTATCTGCTCCAGTTCCTGTACATGTTTTACAAGGAATAAACTTGTTAACCTTGATTTTCTTCTCTACTCCATTGGCAATTTCTTCTAAAGTCAACTTGACTTTAATTCTCAGATTTGTGCCTTTATGAACTCGCCTACCTTGTTGTTGACCGCCACCGAAACCACCACCAAATCCGCCACCAAATCCCGATTGCCCAAATATATCTCCGAACTGACTGAAGATATCTTCCATGTTCATTCCACCCTGACTATATCCTCCACCAGCCGAACTTGCTGCTCCTTGATGGCCGAACCGGTCATAACGTGCTTTCTTATCCGGATTGCTAAGCACATCGTAAGCCTCGGCAGCTTCTTTAAATTTTTCTTCCGATTCTTTATCTCCCGGATTTTTATCGGGGTGATACTTAACTGCCATTTTTCGGTAAGCCTTTTTTATTTCAGCTTCATCCGAATTCTTCGAAACTCCAAGTATCTCGTAATAATCTCTCTTTGCCATTTCTAGGTTATTATCAGCTTCCTACTACCACTTTTGCAAAACGAATCACTTTTCCATTAAGGGCATATCCTTTTTCCACTTCATCTACAACTTTACCCTTAAAACTCTCATCTGGCGCAGGTATCGATGTAATTGCTTCGTGAACATCTGCATCAAATACTTGTCCCATAGATGGCATTTCTTCCAACCCTTTTGCTTTTAGAATGTTGCCAAACTTGGTATGAATAAGCTTCATTCCATCTTTTACAACTTCGATATCAGCAGCCGTTTCCATAGCTTTTGCTGCACGATCAAAATCATCTAACACGGGCAGAATGGCAGTAAAAATGTCAGCAGCGGCAGTTTTGACTAAATCAACACGCTCTCTTGAACTTCTTTTTCGGTAATTATCAAATTCTGAATAGAGTCGCAGGTATCTGTCATTCATTTCGGCATACTTGCTCTCCCAATTTTCACCTTGAAGTGACTCTTGAATATGTTCTGGGTTAGCCGGTTCGTCGTTTTGCACTTCTGATTCAGCAACTATCTGTTCTTCAGGACTTGAAGCCTCATTTTCAAGGCCATTATTTTGCAATTCATTTTCTTCGGCAGAGGATGCTCCTTGCTGGTTCATAGTAGTAAAAAAATTTCGGATGCGCTCACGCATAGTTCAAATTCGCGCCCGTTTGGCAACGATAATGCCATTGGGATTGTTAGACAATTTGACAGTTAATCGACGAAAAAAATCAAAAAAAAACCCCGACAATACTGTCAGGGTTTTCAAATCTATTTGAATAATTAGTTCTTAACTAATTTATCGAGTTCTGTTTCTAAAGCTTGTCCTCGAAGGTTTTTAGCAAGAATAACTCCTTTTGCATCAATCAGGTAGTTTGCTGGAATACTATTCACTCCATACAAGGCAGCTGCTTTTGAAGCCCATCCACCTAAATCACTCACATGATATTCCCATTCTAAACCATCTTTTTTAATGGCGTTCATCCATGCTTCTTTTTTGGTATCAAGCGACACATTGTAAATGGTAAAGCCTTTTGCGTCTTTGAACTTCATCTTGGAGTATTTCTGATACGCGCGCACCACATTTGGATTTTCCATCCGGCATGGACCACACCAAGAAGCCCAGAAGTCAATTAAAACAACTTTTCCACGAAGCGAGGATAGTTTTATTTCTTTACCATCAGGGTTATTATAAGCTAATTCTGGAGCAAGATTCCCAATTTGAACACCAACTGGCGGGACTAATTGAGGCGTTTTGTGATTGTTGCCGTTTAAAAATGTTCCGCCTAAAACGAGTGCGACAGCAGAAATAATGAGGAATAGGTTCAGTCTTTTCATAAGTTCAAATCTAAAAAAGTTTTGACAAAAATGATGCCGTCAAATTTGAGTTATTTCTTCAAGAGTCTAACTACAACATTTCTCGCCTCGGCTCGTGTCTTAGAATCATTATACAAAGAAACAGAAAACTTATCCTGTGGCTTTTGGAGATCAGGTAAATCAATTCTAACACTTATACGTTTCCACTCATCACTGATGTCAATGTATTGAATAAGGTAAATTCGTTGCCAATACCAACATGTTTCAGGATTTTGAATGGATGTAATAAATGATGCATCCGAAGAAGCATCTTCTAACTTAAACTCTCCCTGAATTTCTAGCCAACAATGCGGTAAAGTGCTATCTCGTAAAATATCATTGAACGGGCAAGCTATAAAATCTTGATTTTTAGGAAGATTGGATTGATTACCTACCTGAAAAGGACCATTAGCAGACAGCGTGTACACAATATCAGTGCTATACTGATCAAATGGTGCATTTGTAGTTTCGGCAGGATAAATAAATCGAAAATGACGTTTCGTTTCAAGGAAAATATGAGCATACTTAGCTCTATTCATTCCTTCATAAGGCATAATTGACTGCACATATTGCCATACCTGAAGAAGATTCAAATAAACTCCCAAAAGTATGATTGCTCCAAAAATTCGAAAATTGAAATAACGAGCATAAGACCATTCGATTAGTGCAGCTATTGGTAATATCAAAATAGGATACAAATCTATAACAGGGCGCATTCCAAAGCTTCCACCATAAGCCCAATACCACCAGGATGAAATGATATATATTGATATGGCTAGTAATAGCGTCAAACTAATGAAACTAAATAAACCGAACCTTTTTTTATAAAAATATAATCCTGGAAAGATTAATAATAAAAGAGGTGTATAAATGAATAAACCCTTTCTAAAACTAAACAACACATTAACAATTTCGGGTTTACTAAAATTAAAACCTTCTTCACCATAACTATAAACCCACCAATGCCCAGTTTGTAAGTAGTAAAATGTGGCTTGGATACCAATAAAAACTATTGGGATTAACAAACTCAGAAACCAAATTACCGGCTTGGAAAATAGGTCTTTGATACAATTGATACTTTGTTTGAATGAGCCTGCTAATGGAAATAATACGAATGCGACAACAATATTTACTGGACGAATAAATACAATAAATGATAGTAAGAATGCTAAAAACAACCAACGAATGGGCTTAAATGATTGCAGTTGTAAATGAATCTGATCGATAAACGTAGCTATGAGTGCGAATGAATACACATGCGACATACTCGGCTCATGCAAAGCATAGTAATTCAGATTTGTCCCTAAAAAAAGTAGAATCAGAATAAGGTTTATTATTTCTTGAGCATAATTCATGCGCCTTAACAAGCGATGAATCATCCATAAACCAAGAAACAAATAGAATAACGCGGCAATCGAAACTGAAATCTGATAATAGGATGAATAACCATCTCGCATATCAGGTCTCAATGACTGGGTAAGTAAATCAGCCGTGAGAAAAAAGGGCAGTAAGGCTAAAGATTCTCCAAAAAAATATTTGTTAACTGGTCCTCCAGTTATAGAAACTAATTGCTCTGGTTTTACTTCCTCTTTCTTAACCGTTCCGGGTAAAGCAAAAGGATAGTCTTTCTTGATAAAGGTCTTAGGCAAATATTCATAATAACCAGTACCATCAGAACCAATAACGTTTTTTATTCGATCGTTATCGAGCCTAACAAATAATATCTGCCACTGAACAATGAATAAAAATAGAATCAGCAGGTTAGTTGTTGAAATATGTAAAAACCTGCTGATCATGTTCTATTGATTAGAATCGTTTGATATCGGCTCCTAATGCCTGTAAACGGGCATCAATATTCTGGTATCCTCGATCAATCTGTTCGATGTTATCAATAATACTTGTCCCTTCGGCTGATAAAGCAGCTATAAGTAAGGAAACTCCAGCACGAATATCAGGAGAAGTCATTCGAATTCCTTTTAACTTATACTTACGGTTTAGTCCGATGATTGTGGCTCGGTGCGGGTCACACAAGATGATTTGAGCACCCATATCGATGAGTTTGTCGACGAAGAATAAACGACTTTCAAACATCTTCTGATGAATCAGTACACTTCCATTGGCTTGAGTTGCTACCACAAGAACAATACTGAGCAAATCGGGTGTAAAGCCAGGCCAAGGCGAATCGGACACGGTTAAGATTGAACCATCGATGTATTTATTGATGGTGTAACTATCTTGTTCGGGAATAACGATATCGTCACCATCGCGATATAAATCTATACCCAATCGACGGAACACATCTGGAATCATTCCTAGATGATCGTATCCGGTATCCTTAATTCGAATATTACTTTGGGTCATTGCTGCCAAACCGATGAATGAACCTATTTCAATCATATCGGGCAACATACGGTGTTCACATCCACCTAATTCCTTAACTCCTTCAAT
>JBIKOC010000118.1:0-5776 GCA_044358335.1 Flavobacteriales bacterium
AAAGGATCAAGCGTGCCGGCATGTCCAACTTTTATCGACATCCGTTTTAGCTTATAATGCTTTTCGATGGCAAAACGAACTTTATTAACTAGGTCGAAAGAAGTCCAGCCAAGGGGTTTGTCGAACAAAAGAAGTTTCCCCGCGTGGAATGGAGATTCGCTCATACTACAGAAAGATTGACTCCTGCACCGAGCAGAATAAGGATGATGGCGCCTACTACAATACGATACCATCCAAAAAGACGAAATCCGTGTTTAGTTAGAAACCCGATAAAGAAGCGTATAGCCAATAAAGCAACGATGAATGCTACCGCATTACCGAAAAGAAGAATGCTAAGATTATCGGTTATGACAGTAGGGTCGCCCTTAAGAAAAACTTTGAGCAATTTGTACCCAGATGCTGCAGCCATTGTGGGCACAGCAAGGAAAAAAGAAAATTCAGCAGCCGTTTTACGTGAAAGGCCTTGAGTCATTCCTCCAATGATGGTTGCAGCAGAACGTGAAACGCCCGGAATTAAAGCAATACACTGGAAAAGCCCAATAAATAGTGCTGATTGATTGGAGACTTGTGTAGACGAATCTTCGGTTTTAAACCAGTTGTCGACAAACAACAGAGCAACACCTCCAAGTAAAAGGGTGATTCCAACTACCAATGGACTTTCGAGCATCAAGTCTATTTGATCTCCTGCCAATAATCCAATGATTCCTGCAGGTAGAAATGCAATTACCAGTTTGATGTAAAAAGGTATGTCTTGCAAAAAACGTTTCCAATAAAGAAGTAGAACCGAAAGAATGGCACCAAACTGAATGTTTACGGTAAAGAGTTTCACGAATTCGTCGGAATCCATGCCGAGCAAAGCCTGAGTAATGACCATGTGACCAGTAGAGGACACGGGTAAAAACTCAGTAAGTCCTTCCACCACCGCGATGATGAAGGCTTCCAGAAAAGTCATCCGGAATTAGTTTTTGGGTTTGTAGAGAATGGCGAACACTTCGATTGCAAAACCAATCAGAACTACGATTGGGGCAACAGTGATACGTTGTGTACTAAAGATTTCGGGGTTAAAGACATTAGGATCTTTAGAACCTCCGCCAACCATGAGCAGGAAACCAACTAGAATTACTAGAATTCCGGCAAGCATGATTTTATAATTCATCGGGCTGAATGCAAACCCTTTCTGATTTTTTTCTTTTTCGGTGCTCATCTGTAAGGCTTAATACAGTGAATCTGTTTTGAGATGCAAGTATTTACGGACTGCAAAGAAAGTACAAATCCACGACAATCCGATACCTCCAAGAAGTATCCCTCCGGCTAAAATACCAAGTAAGTTAAAGTCGCGCAGAGGCTTCAGTTCAGGGATTTGTTGTTCGCCCAAATACAGCATTCCTGATAATAAGAGTATGGCTAAAATTCCACCAGCAAAACCCTGTATGAAACTAGCGCGGAGAAAAGGTCCACGAATAAATCCTCGAGTGGCGCCAACAAGCTGCATGGTTCTAATGAGCAGTCGCTTGGAGTAAATAGAAAGCCGGATGGTATTGTTAATTAGCGTTACCGCAATAAATGTTAGAATAGCTGAGAAAGCGAGGAAGAACCAACTCAACTTTCGCATATTATCGATGATTTGGTTGATTAGATTCCGTGGATAATCAACCTGAGCAACAAGTGGATTTGCCAGCCATTCCTTTTCAATCTTTTGGAAATCGCTTTCGTTAGTGAAATTCACTTTGAATCGCACATCAATAGAAGCTGGAAGGGGATTGTATCCTAAGAAATCGACGAATTCCTCACCCAAATCTTTCTGAAATTCATCGGCAGCTTGAGCACGCGTGATAAAGGTGGTCGATTTTACGTAAGGTTGTGTATCGAGCTCTTGTTTGAATGCTAGGATTTGAGCATCGTCAACCGAATCGCGAAAGAAAACTGAAACCTGAAACGATTCCCGTGTGGTGTCTGAAAGTTTTTTGGCATCGACAAGGAGTAGTCCGAGCAAACCAAGCATGAACAAAACCATGGCGATACTCACAACAGAGGTGATGTAGGAAGCGCGAATTCGACGGCGGTTGAACTGATTTTCGTTACTGGACATGTACTAGGAAACAAAGGCCAAATATACAGATGCTAAAGGCGAACTGAATAGGTGTTTTGGTCATCTTTCAACAGGATGATGAACAGAAAATGTGGACAAGTGTGAGGAAACGAACTTGTAATGAAGTTTCGCGTGTGCTTTTGTAACTTCGCCGCTTCATTAAAATACCCCGATTCCCTGATGGAGCCGAATTTCCGCGCGATTGAAAAAAAGTGGCAACAAACCTGGAAAGATGAGAAGCGTTATAAGACGAACATCGATCTTTCTAAGCCCAAGTATTATGTACTCGATATGTTTCCTTATCCATCGGGTGCAGGATTACATGTGGGACATCCACTCGGATATATCGCTTCGGATATTGTTTCGCGTTACAAGCGATTGAAGGGATTTAATGTATTACACCCAATGGGTTTCGATGCATTTGGTTTACCTGCAGAGCAGTATGCCATTCAAACGGGTCGTCATCCAGCCGATACGACTGCCGAAAACATTGCACGCTATAAAGAACAGTTAGGAAACATTGGCTTTTGCTACGACTGGGACCGTGAAGTAATTACCTCCGATCCAGATTATCACAAGTGGACACAATGGATTTTCCTTCAACTGTTTGGCTGCTGGTTCAATTTAGAAAGTCAGAAAGCAGAAGACATTTCCAAACTTGAAGCATTTTTTGTCCAAGGAGGAAGTGCTGCTGCAAAAGGAGCTTGTGGAGAACATGCCCCATTTAGTGCTGCTGAATGGAATGCCATGAACGAGGCAGATCAGCGAGGAATTTTGATGCACTACCGTTTGGCTTACCAAGATTTTAGCACTGTTAACTGGTGTGAAGATTTGGGAACTGTGTTGGCAAACGACGAAGTGAAAGATGGCTTGAGTGAACGTGGCGGACATCCCGTTGAAAAACGTCGTATGCGGCAGTGGTTTTTACGCATTACAGCCTATGCTGAAAGATTACTGAACGATTTGGAGACACTCGAGTGGACCGATTCAATGAAGGAAATGCAGCGAAACTGGATAGGAAAATCGGAAGGAGCTTCTTTGAAATTCCAATTGGAAAATCATTCTGATCTTATCGAAGTCTTCACAACCCGCCCCGATACCATTTTTGGTGTTAGCTTTTTAACCCTTGCGCCCGAGCATGAATTGGTGTCTGTTATCACTACTGACGCGCAACGCGATGCCGTGAATGCTTACGTGGAAGTTGCTAAAAACCGAAGCGAACGTGAACGTATGGCTGATGTAAAACGCATTAGTGGAGAATTCACGGGAGCATATGTACTTCATCCATTTACAGGAGCCAAAATTCCGGTATGGGTGGGCGATTATGTGTTGGCAGGATATGGAACCGGAGCGGTGATGGCTGTTCCTGCTGGCGATCAACGCGATTGGGATTTTGCTAAACATTTCAACCTACCCATTCCTGTTATAAACGAAGGCGTTGATATTTCTGAAGCGGCTAATCCTACCAAGGAAGCCAAGATGATTAACTCTGATTTCCTCAATGGATTAACCGGATACGAGGCTTTGAAGAAAGCCATTGCTGCAATAGAGGAGCGTGGATTTGGAAAAGGAAAAGTGAATTATCGTTTACGAGATGCAGGATTTAGTCGTCAACGCTATTGGGGAGAGCCCTTCCCTATTGTGTATCGCGATGGTGTTGCTTATCCACTTTCTGAAAACGAATTGCCTTTGGAATTACCGGTGATGGCCGATTTCAAACCGACTGGCCAGCCAGAGAGCCCTTTGACTAAAGTGCCAGAATGGATGAATGTACAAGATGGAACACGTGAAACGGATACCATGCCGGGCTATGCAGGTTCTTCTTGGTATTTCTTGCGTTATATGGATCCGCAAAACAAAGCACGTTTTGTAGGAAGAGATGCAGAAGAATACTGGCAAGATGTGGATTTATACATTGGAGGAACAGAGCACGCCGTTGGACATTTATTGTACGCGCGTTTCTGGCAGAAATTCTTGTTTGATCGTGGGGAAGTGAGTAAAAATGAGCCTTTCCGCAAGTTGATTAATCAAGGGATGATTTTGGGTCGCTCGAATTTTGTATATCAGATTGTTGGGACATCTAAGTTCATTTCGAAAGACATGTTGGGCGAATTCAAGGATGAAAAAATCCTTCAAACGCACGTAGATGTAAACATTGTTCAAAATGATGTATTGAACCTCAACGCATTTAAAGCATGGCGGGATGAAAATGCTCAAGCTGAATTTGTCTTGAATGCAGAAGGCAATTATGTGTGCGGTGTAGAGGTTGAGAAAATGTCGAAGTCGAAGTACAATGTGGTAAATCCAGATGATATCATCAACGAATATGGTGCGGACACCTTGCGTTTGTATGAGATGTTTTTGGGACCACTAGAGCAATTCAAACCATGGAATACCAATGGAATTGAAGGAGTTTATCGCTTCCTGAAAAAATTGTGGAATTTGTACTTCGATGAGAATGGACAGGTTAAGCTGAGCGATGATGCACCTAAAGAGTCAGAGTTGCGCACCTTGCATAAGACCATTCGTAAAGTAGAAGAAGACGTTGAGAAATTCTCCTTCAATACTTCGGTGAGTGTGTTTATGATTTGTGTGAATGAATTAAGCGAACAAAAGTGTCGTAAACGAGCTATTCTTCAGGATTTGAGTATCATTATAGCACCTTATGCGCCTCACATGGCTGAAGAGTTGTGGCAAGCATGTGGCGGATCTGGATCGGTTGTAGATGCTCAATTTCCACGATGGAATGAGAGCTTCATCAAAGAAAGCACTGTAGCTTATCCGGTTGCGTTTAATGGGAAAGTTCGTTACCAAATTCAGGTAGCTGCCGATATGCCTCAAGCCGAAGTTCAAGCCTTAGCTTTAAGTCATGAAGATGCTGCTAAATGGCTACCTGAAGGTGGACCTAAGAAAGTGATTGTTGTTCCAGGAAGAATGGTGAACGTGGTAATTTAAGGTTTTTCTAATCCTCCGGTAAATAGTATCGCTCCTGTTTGTTTATCGCGAATGAGAAATAGAAATGGTCGATCGGCGCGAAATTGAGGAATTTCTATTTCATGTCTGCTTATGCTCGACTCCGTAGTCATCATCACAACTGTGACTGCAGCAGCTTCGGTACCTTTTTCATTCACCTCAACAAATGCTTTTTGAATAATGCGGCTGATTTCTAATGGTGTTTTGTCTTGAGTCATCTTAGAAAAATCGGCACGATTAAAAGGCGCGTTCATTCCCATTTGCATCAATACATCTTTTAGTTCGTAGGAGGTTTCAAGCTTGAATTTAGGAAGCCAAAGCTCTACTTGTTGGCTTCGTAAATTACGTAAATGGGTATCGAGTTCTTTTGTGTTCAGTGTTTGAAGCAACTGCTTTAAGGAACTTTCTCTCTTGGGCAATAGCACAACCATGCTTAAATCATCACCTGAATAAGGGAGCTCAATAGCTTGATAACCATCAAATTGGGCATACTTGAAATTATCTTTCGCATACATTAAACTGCAGGCAGATGTGCTTTTGTTGCTTTGATAAAAGAGGGCTTCTTGTGTATTTTCCTTATCGAAGGTTTTCACCCAATCACCTTTGAAATAAATGGCATTCGTTAAAATCAATTTTACTAATGGAGTAATATCACCGGGTTCAAGCACTTTGGGGATTTTTCCATTTGTATTTATGGAAGCCCAATCGTTAATG
>JBIKOC010000119.1:0-5769 GCA_044358335.1 Flavobacteriales bacterium
TTTCTAGAATGAAAGATAAGGCAGTCCTTCTAGGTTGTTTTCAAAAAGCTTTATTAGGAGAGCACATTAATATAATTGAAGAATTTGGAGATCCAGATCAATGTTCAAATTATTATGATTTGAATTTTAACCCCATTGTGAATGAATCAGGAAAAGTACGTGGGGTGGCTGTTTATGGTCAAGATATAACTGAGCGTAAAAACGCTGAGCGAGAAATTCTTGAAGCCAAATTCGAAGCTGAACGAACAGCTAAAGCTAAAAGTGAGTTCTTAAGTAATATGAGCCATGAGATTAGAACCCCTATGAATGCAATCATAGGTCTTTCTGAACTCCTGTTGAAGGAGAATTTAAGTGAAAAACAATTAGAGAATCTAAAATCAATTAAGTACTCAGCAGATAATTTGTTGGTAATTATTAATGATATTTTAGATTTCTCAAAAATTGAATCTGGGAAAATTGAATTTGAAGAGGTTAACTTCGATATCATCAGTAAGATTCAGGAAATAAAGAAGACATTTATTTTCAAAGCAGAGGAGAAAGGAATTGGATTGAAATTTCATGTCAATGAGCGTGTCCCACAATTCTTGGTTGGTGACCCTTTCCGATTAAATCAAATTTTATTGAATTTATTAAGTAA
Organism: Flavobacteriales bacterium; assembly: GCA_044358335.1. GTDB lineage: Bacteria > Bacteroidota > Bacteroidia > M30B66 > M30B66 > CALQRR01. Next base: position 638 of record JBIKOC010000119.1, read on the forward strand.
CGCAGTTAAGTTTACTAAAGACGGGACTGTTTCATTACTAGTTGATTTAGTAGAGGAAGATTCTGATTCTGCAGTGTTGAAATTCGATGTGATTGATACTGGAATTGGTATTCCAAAAGACAAATTAGCCTCTGTTTTCGAAAGTTACACGCAAGCATACACAGATATCACTCGAAGATTTGGCGGTACTGGATTAGGACTAGCTATTACTCGTCAGCTAGTTACCATGCAACAAGGTGAAATATCACTTGATTCTGAGATTGGAAAAGGAACAACATCTACTGTTCGCTTAGCATTCCAAAAAGGGGTTAGCGAAGCTTCTTCAACTCAAGCAGAAGCAATAGCAGAACTTATCGAGCCTCGCGATTTCAAAGGAATGCGCGTGCTATTGGTTGAAGATAATATTATGAATCAGTTTGTTGCTAATCAAGTACTTGAGCTTTGGAATATCAAGGTTGATTTTGCCAACAATGGTTTGGAAGCGGTTGATATGTTGAAAGAGAATGATTACTCGCTTGTTTTGATGGACTTGCAAATGCCTGTGATGAGTGGTTACGAAGCAACCAGCTTTATTAGAGATAAGACAAATCGTTTGAGAAATCCTGAAATACCTATCATAGCATTAACTGCAGACGCATTTCCGGAAACCAAAAAGAAGGTGATGGAATCAGGTATGAATGATTTTGTTACTAAACCGCTTGAACAAACTGACTTGTATAATAAAATTAAATTGCATGCTTTGAAATTAGTGCAAGCATAAAAGTTTCGAAACTTGAAAATTCCGAATGCCAATGGTAAGCCCATTGGCTTTTGTGTTTTATATTAGCTATGATTATGCATACAATATCACTGAGAGAAATAAATATTCATGATCTTAATCTATTAGTAGAAATCGAGCTTGATGCTGCTAATCAAATACATACTACTCATAATCAACCCAACGAGGAAGAACTTGTAATTTACTTAAATTCTATTCAAGGATTTTATTTAGATGGGCAAATCAGGTTTGTCATTGATGTCGATGGAGTAGGTGTGGGTTTTGTAGATTTTTCGGATGCTTCTATCGATTTTAATTCTGCAGCGACTGGTATAATTGTTAAGAAGGAATTTCGCAAGAAAGGAATTGGACTAAAAGCATTGGATTTATTAAGCATAGAAGCTAAGCGGTTGAATATAAAACGAATGTTGGCTTTTATTTTACCTGAAAATATACCTAGTATTCATCTTTTTAGCCGAGCCGGTTTTGTATTTGAAGAATTTGCAGGTGAATTTAATTTATATGTTAAAGTGGTTTAATTATTCTTGATTTGTGGAATGAAAATCCGGAGAAGCTTTTTTAAAGGTAGAATTAAAGCACTGTCAATATTAATTCTATTAGTCGTTTTTGCCTCTACAGCATACTTTTATTCTTCAGGTGAATTGGCTAATAACAATTCAAGCTATCTCAATTTGAATGATACTGTTTCCTATGTTGGAATGGAAACCTGTAAACAGTGTCATTATGGAATTCATGAAAGTTTTTCTCAAACAGGTATGGGAAAATCATTCGGGCATGCTAACCGGGAGAAAAGCGCGGGAGATTTTAATAATATAAAAGCTATATACGATTCATCCATAAATTTATGGTATAAACCTCTTTGGATAGGTGATTCATTGTATGTTCACGAATACCGTATACAGGCTTCGGATACGGTTCACTCAACAAAACGCAAAATTCAGTACATAATTGGATCAGGCCAACATACAAATTCACATTTATTTATTGAAAATGGGTATCTATTTCAAGCCCCATTAACCTTTTATACGCAAGATCAAAATTGGGATCTTCCTCCTGGTTTTGAAAAGGGTAATAATACCCGATTTAATCGAATTATTGGATTGGAATGTATATCCTGCCATAATGGATATCCCAAAATGGTTATTGGATCAGAAAATAAGTATGTGAGCTTACCTAATGGAATTGATTGTGAGCGATGTCATGGTCCAGGAGAAATCCATGTTGCTGAAAAACGAAAAGGTCTTTTCGTTGATACAAGTAAGTATATAGATTATACAATAGTAAATCCGGGGAAACTTTCGATAGAATTACAATTCGATCTTTGCCAAAGGTGCCATTTACAAGGAAATGCTGTTTTAAAGGAAGGGAAATCTTTCTTTGATTTCAAACCCGGTATGCATTTAAGTGATGTCATGCAGATATATCTACCTCGTTTTGAAAATGATGAAAATTCATTTATTATGGCTTCACATTCTGATCGTTTAAAGCAAAGTAATTGTTTCATTAAAATGGCTGAAAAGGCTGGTGGATCGAATGAATTGAGACCATATAAAAATGCCTTAACATGTGTGACTTGTCATAATCCACATATCAGTGTTAAGCAAACAAATTCAGATCATTTTATTCAAAAATGTCAGTCTTGTCATTCAGATTCTAAGACGAAATTATGCACTGAAAATGAAATGCAGAGAATGGCTAAAAACAACAACTGTATTAGCTGTCATATGCCCGTAAGTGGATCAATTGATATCCCACATGTGAGAATTCATGATCATTATATCAGGAAAAAGCCTGAGCTAAATTTAGATTTGAATAAACGAAAATTTGTTGGGTTATCTTGTATTAATGACCCTTTAACTGATTCACTAAGTAAAGCTCAAGCGTATCTCCAACAATTTGAGAAATTTAATTCTGAGAATATTGATTTACTTGATACTGCTGCTAAATATCTACAACAAAATACACCTGCTTCAATTATAAAAAATCTTCATTTATTAGTACAGTTGAATTATTTAAAACAGGATTATAATCAAGTAATTCGATTGATTACTGGAGTTGACCACAGTACTCTAATTAATGAAGTTTTAAATAAACAATCTTGGTCTAATCGTGATGCTTGGACTGCTTATCGAATTGGGGAATCTTATTCGTTTATTAATCAGTGGGAACAAGCTGAATTGTATTACGGCATAGCATTCCGTTTAGCACCATTTTATTTTGAGTTTGCTAATAAGTTTGGTACAGCTGCAATGAACAATAATAATCGAGTTACAGCCAAAATGATTTTCGTTTATTTAATTCGAGAGAATCCAATGTTTGCTCCCGGCTGGTCAAATTATGGTTATTTAAAATTGGTTGAGGGATTTCCTGAAGAGGCTGAGAATGCATACAGAAAAGCACTAGCCTTGAATATGGATTATGTACCTGCACAAATGAATTTAGCCGGACTTTATTTATATCGAGGAAAAATAGAAGATGCAAAGAAGATATTGCGCCGAGTTTTGGAATTGGAACCTAAGAATATGCAAGCAATAGAAATACTCGCATCTCTTGTTGAATAGTTATTCAGTTCGTTTGAATTCTCTTCATGAAACCAGTAATTTTGGTGTCATTATATGGCTAAAAAAAGAAGTCCCAAATCTCCCCGAAAAAAATCCAATAAAGGAAAATCGAGTTCTGCTAAGCGTGTATTAATAGCTCTAGGTTTGATTTTATTGTTATCAGTATGTATTTCATTCGGGTATTTTTATTCCAAAGTTTTCCGTTCTAATCTGGTTTTAAATCAACAGAAGACCGACTTTGTATACATTCGAACTACAGATAGTTTTACAGATGTAGTAAATCAGCTTACCGAAAGGGGGATGCTTAGAAATAGGGAATCCTTTATCTGGCTTTCTTCATTTATGGATTATGATAAGAAAGTTAAGGCCGGTAGATTTAAGGTTGCAGATGGAATGAGTAATCGTGAATTGGTGATGTTATTACGTTCAGGTAAACAAGAGCCTATTCGAATTACCTTTCAGAACATACGAACTAAAGAGGATTTTGCAAGTAAAGTTGGACGGAATCTAGAAGCCGACTCTTCCTCTTTAATGGAGATACTGAATAATAATGAGAAGTTGCGACAGTATGGTTTAGATTCACAACATGCATTATCGTTGTTTATACCTGATACATATGAGTTTTATTGGAATACGACTGCTCCAGTTCTTGTTGAGAAAATGGGGAAGTCATACACTAAATTTTGGACAGAAGAGCGAATAAATAAAGCAACACAAATTGGACTAAGTAGAGGAGAGGTTTGTGTTCTTGCTTCTATTGTAATTCAAGAATCGAATAAATCGGATGAATGGCCAATTATAGCAGGCGTCTATATTAATAGACTCCATAAAGGGATGAAATTGCAAGCAGATCCTACTGTTAAGTTCGCCTTGAATGATTTTGGATTGCGGAGAATTCGATCGAATCATCTTCAGGTAGATTCACCTTTTAATACGTATAAATATGCCGGCTTACCTCCTGGACCAATATATATGGCTAGTAAAGGAAGTATTGATGCAATTTTGAATTATCAAACACATAGTTACCTTTACTTTTGTGCCCGACCAGATCGTTCGGGTTATCATTCTTTTGCTGAAACATTCGAACAACATAAACAAAATGCACGACGGTATCAATCAAGTTTGAATGACCGTGGAATTTAATAGACAAATTATGACAAAGATTAAGTTTGGTACTGATGGCTGGAGAGCCATTATTGCTGATGAATTCACAGTAGAAAATGTTGCCCGTGTATCAGAAGCAACAGCAATCTGGCTAAAAAAGAACTCTTCATCACCTTCGGTTGTGATTGGTCATGATTGTAGGTTTGCCGGGGAGTTATTTGCTGAAACCACAGCTAAGGTTATGATTTGCCATGGGGTAAAAGTTTTTCTTGCAAAAGGCTTTGTTTCAACTCCTATGGTATCGATGGGGGCTATAACTTATAAATCCAACTTAGGAATTGTTTTAACCGCAAGTCACAATCCTCCTTCCTATAATGGATTCAAGCTTAAAGGAAGTTATGGTGGTCCATTATTACCAGATAAAATTGATGAGATAGAAACCATCATCCCTGAAACGGCAAGTCCTGAATGGCAAACCATCTCGCTTTCGGATGCTGAACAAGCTGGTAAATGCGTAATTGTTGATTTGGAAGGGGACTATTGCCAACGTGTTGAATCTAGTTTTGATTTAGATGCAATCCGAAATTCCAATTTAGAATTTGCATATGATGCAATGTTTGGAGCCGGACAAAATGTAATTCGTCGGTTACTGCCAAACACCACCTTGTTGCATTGTGATTATAATCCTT
>JBIKOC010000120.1:0-5731 GCA_044358335.1 Flavobacteriales bacterium
TACTTTACTGCACGTGGTCCGCCCGAACAATGTGCTAGATTACCTCCAATAAAACAGGTGCCTCGACTCGATGGATCGGGTGGATAGAACAATCCTTTTTCGATGACCGCTTCTTGGAAAACTTGTGTAATGACGCCCGGTTCGACAGTTGCCTGAAGGTTTCGTTCGTCAATTTCAAGGATTCGGTTAAAACGGCTCATCGACAACACCACACCGCCATGAATCGGAAGAGCTCCGCCACTCAGTCCAGTTCCTCCACCACGTGTAGTTACCGGAATGCCGCGACTGTTGCAATGTTTTAATATCTCACTGATTTGCTCAGGTGTTTCGGGGCGAAGCACTACTTCGGGTAAGTATCGTAAATCTTCGGTTTCGTCGTGCGAATGGGCTTGCAGGTTTTCTTCATCGAATAACACGAATTCGTTTCCTAGAATTTCGTGGAATAATGATAAATCGGCAGTTTGTATAGTTGTCTTTGACATCGATCAAGAGATTAAGCAATCGTCATTTCAAAGGTGGGAAGAATACCCAAGCCGGGTTGATTCGAAAGTTTAGCCATTCCGTTTTGAAGTTCTAAACCGGAAGCAAGATCTCCCACTAACAAGAGCGGTCCATCCATATCCACAAAATCGAGTTGAGGTAAAAAGTGAGCAATGGCGGAAGTGCCAATACTGGATTCGTTCATGTTTCCCATCATGACTTTTAAGCCCAGTTTTCGAGCGGTTTTAATCATGCGCAAAGCAGGCGAAATTCCACCGCATTTGGTGAGTTTGATGTTGATTCCATGAAATCCTTCGGCGCACTTTTCTACATCTTTTTCGCGAACACAACTTTCATCTGCAATAAGTGGAATGGTAGATTGAGCTTTGAGTTGAGGCATTAATTGATGTTCATCTTTTGAAAGTGGCTGCTCAATGAGTTCAATTCCAAAGTTGTTTAGGTGTTGAATTTTCTCAATGGCTTCTTGCAAAGTCCAGCCACCATTCACATCAATTCTTAAAGGAGCGGAAGTATTATATCGTAATGCATGAATGATTTCAAGGTCATTTTCGCTTCCCAGTTTGACTTTGTAAATAGGCCAAGGATGCTCATCCATTTTGCGCAACATCACAGAAATTTCATCTATTCCAAGTGTGTAATCGCTTAATGGTAGATTTTTCCATTCGGTATTCCAGAGTTGATAAAGTGGTTTTTGTTGCATTTTCCCATACAAATCCCAAGCAGCCATATCAAGTGCGCAAACTAGGAATGAGTTTTCAGGAAATAAGGAAAACGCAAATGCTCCAAACGTTTCAGGATGTTGAAAATCGTAGCTTTCTAATTCCTTCAATCGATCGTTTAAATCGGCAATCATTTTTTCTACGGGGATGTTGTAGTAGAGAATTGCTGGAGCTTCACCAAATCCTTTCAGTCCATTATGTTCGATGCTTACCACTAAGCTGGGTTGATGCGTTTTAGTTCTTCCACCCGAAATGGAAAACGGATATTGAAAGGGTAATTCGAAATGTCGGAAGCTGATTTTCATGGAGAATGTTATCAAAAGTATTCGAAAGCTTCAGCCGCTCTTCGATTTCTAAAACGAGTTGTCCATACCCGAATGTGAATGAATTGAGCAGTATGCAATGGATTTCACCTGTAAGCATTTAAGTTCAGATTGATTCTGTTACTTTTACGGTCCTCAAAAAAAACAACTATGCGTAAATTGCTGATTATCTTAGCTTTATTTTTGAATGTTGGCTTATTTGCTCAGCCTCTGAAAGAACTTTCCTTACAAGAAATATGGGCTAGTCCAACGTTTCGGCCATCGATGGTCATGGGCGTTTCTCCTATGCAGGACGGACAACATTACAGCACTTTGAAAATAGATGAATCGGGCGTTAGTATTGAGAAATATGCCTACTCAACTGGCTTGAAAGTGGGCAATATTTATACTTCTGCCAGTATCACACTTCCAGGAAATAAATCCATTCAATTTGATTCGTACACGTTTAGTAAGGATGAGAAAAAGCTTTTAGTACCAACCGAGACGGAGCCTATTTACCGTCATTCGAGTCGTAGCGCATATGTGGTGATTGATTTAGAGAAGAAATCGGCCAGTATGTTAAGTTCCGGAAAGCAACAATGCGCTGATTTTTCGCCCGATGGAAAGCAGATTGCGTTTGTGCGTGACAATAATTTATTCGTGAAAGATTTGATTTCGGGAAAAGAAACAGCAATCACGAAAGACGGAAAGCAAAACGAAATTATCAATGGTGCAACGGATTGGGTTTACGAAGAGGAATTTGCGTTGAAGCGGGCATTTATTTGGTCTCCCGATGGATCTAAAATCGCCTATTTACGATTCGATGAGCGGGAAGTGAAAGAGTATAACATGCAAACCTATGGTAGCTTGTATCCGGGTTTGTACACGTTCAAATATCCAAAAGCAGGTGAGGACAATTCTTTGGTGAATGTGTATGTGTATTCGGTATCCGATAACAGCTCAGTAAAAATGCAGACGGGTGATGATAAAAATCTCTATTTTCCTCGTTTACAGTGGACTTCGAATGGTTCAGAATTGTGTGTAACACGGATGAATCGTCATCAAAACCACTTAGAATTATTGTTGGCAAATCCGGCATCAGGTAGCATTCGTACTTTGTTGGAAGAGAAGTCAGAAACCTACATCGATATTCACGATAATCTTCGCTTTTTGGCAGATGGTAAGCGTTTTATCTGGTCCTCTGAAATTGGAGGATTTAACCATTTGTATCTCTATGGAATGGATGGAAAGAAGATTAGTGCTTTGAGCAGTGGCAACTTCGATATCACCAAATTTTATGGTATCAACGAAAAAACAGGCACGTTGTATTTTCAAGCGGCAGCTCCAACGCCCATGGATAGAAGTCTGTTTACTGTGAAACTTACTGGTAAAGGGCAAAAGAACTTGTTGCCAGTTAATGGGCATCAATCTCCTGAGTTTAGTAGTAATTTCAGCTATTTCGTGTTGAATCAGAGCAATGCAAATGCACCTGCTGACTATAGCTTGTATTCGGGCGATGGCAAAATGATTCGTTCTTTAGAAACGAATACGATTTTGCGTGAAAAGCTGGCTTCTTATCGGTTGTCAAAGAAGGAGTTTTTCAGTTTTACAACCAGTACTGGAACGTCTTTGAATGGCTGGATGATTAAGCCTTCCAACTTCGATGCAAGTAAAAAATATCCGGTTTTCATGACTGTGTATGGAGGGCCAGGACATAACACGGTAGAAAATCAGTGGGAAGGATCAAATTACATGTGGTATCAGTATTTAGCTCAAAAAGGATATATCGTAGTTTCGGTAGATAATCGAGGTACAGGAAATAGGGGAGAAGCATTTAAGAAATCGACCTACAAGCAATTAGGGAAATTAGAGACCGAAGATCAGTTAGAAGCGGCAAAATATATGGCAGCTCAGTCGTATGTTGATGCCTCACGAATTGGAATTCAAGGATGGAGTTATGGTGGATACATGAGTTCGTTATGTATTACCAAAGGAGCAGATGTATTCAAAATGGCCATTGCAGTTGCACCAGTAACAAACTGGAGATTTTACGATTCGATTTACACAGAGCGGTTCATGCAAACGCCAGAAGAGAATGAATCGGGCTATGATGATAATTCACCAATCAACCATGTGGCACGCTTAAAAGGCAAGTATTTATTGATTCATGGAACGGGTGATGATAATGTACATTTCCAGAATTCGGTAGAGATGGTTACTGCTTTGGTGAAAGCCAATAAGCAATTTGATTTGTTCTTTTACCCAGATAAAAATCATGGAATTTACGGCGGTAACACACGATTGCACTTGTACACAAAAATGACCGATTATCTACTCGAAAACCTTTGATACGCCTGCTAAATAGGTGTTAGTCAACATACATGCTTTTTGAATTGATATTTTGATATATTTGTATTCCCAACACATACCTTGTGAAACACACGTTGCTTTTTCTTGCCCTATTTGCGGGCAGTGCCTTATTTGCTCAGCAGATTTCTAGCACCAACCCTCCTTTAGATTCTCGTGCTTCTCGCTATTATTCAGCAGAACAGATAGCTCAAATGGATGCATTGAAAATAGCTCAGTTAAACTTCATATTCCGAAATTCTTGGGTTGTGAATACCATGAAGTCTTGTCCTGAATGTCCTGTTATTGATACGGCAACATTCGATGTATATCAATACGTTCGGGAGGCCAAAACGCGCAAACGAGTATATCTAACAGTGCCGGGTAATCCAATTGATTTACTTTCCTTTCAGGAATTAGATTTGGAATTGGAACGCATCAAGAATGAAATGAATACAAATTCTTCGCAGCATTGATCATGAAAAAACTTAGCTATATAGTTCCCTTATTGCTGCTTATTTTAATTGGAATAAATCCAGCAAAAGCTCAGGTTTACACCATGGAACCATCAGGTACTACCATCACTGATTGTGGCGGTAGTATTCAAAATCCAGGTGGATTTGGTACTTACGCAACCGGGCTTAATAATATTCAAACTATTTGTTCAGGAACAGGGCAATGTGTTCAACTTACCTTTACAAATTTCGGCACTGAAGCGTGTTGTGATAATCTAACTATTTACGATGGCAACAGCACTTTAGCTGCAGTTTTAGGTGTTTATGCCGGAGCCGCCAATCCAGGAACGGTTACTACTACAGGTGCTTCGGGTGGTTGTGTTACGCTACAGTTTCGATCAGATGGTTCCATTAGTAATACCGGATTTTCGGCCAATATTTCTTGTGTAAACTGTCCTCCTGCCATTACACTTGGTCAAGGAGGTGCATCTATTTCGGGATGTAGTGGGATTGTAATGGATCCAGGTGGGCCAGGTAATTACGTAGATAATCAGGTTACCACACAAACATTTTGTTCGGATGTAGTTGGACAATGTGTTTCATTAACCTTTACTGGTTTTAATACGGAGGCAGATGCTGATATTTTATCTGTTTATGATGGTCCTAGCACTGCAGATGGATTAATCGGTCAATTTTCGGGAACAACTATCCCCCCTTCAATTTCTACTTCGACCAATTCTGGTGGATGTATGACTTTATCTTTTAGCTCAAATGCATCCATAAACAGTGTTGGATTTCAAGCAAATCTGAGCTGTGGAGTTTGTCAAGTTCCAGATTTGATTTTAGGGCAAGGAGGGAATTCAATAAACACTTGTGGAGGAACATTAGTCGATCCAGGAGCTTCAGGAAATTATGGTAATAATCAAAGTATTACTCAAACAATATGCTCTGGAGCAGCAAATCAGTGTGTGGCTTTAAGTTTTACAAGTTTTAATACAGAAGCTACCTTTGACCGACTTTCAGTATATGATGGTCCAAATACTTCTGCTGATTTGTTAGGGGTCTTTTCTGGATTTAATATTCCTATGCCAGTTGCTAGTTCAACGAATTCTGGTGGATGTTTAACCTTGGTATTTTCAACTAATGGATCTGTTACATCAACAGGTTTTTCCGCTACTATTTCTTGTGGGACTTGTCAAGCGCCAGTTATTTTACCTACAGGTTTTTGTGATGACGCTCAACCATTTTGTACTGATGTAGCTGGTGGTATTACATTCCCAGCAGCAACTGGAACTCAATCAGAATTTGGAGGAGGAATTAGTTGCTTAGGTTCTACTCCTAATCCAGCATGGTACTTCATGAAGGTTGAGAATTCAGGTCCAATTGATTTGCAGATTACTTCAGGTTT
>JBIKOC010000121.1:0-5718 GCA_044358335.1 Flavobacteriales bacterium
AGAAACTGGAATTCGAAAAACGGTTGTCTCGAGAGAAATACCCAAATCAAGTAATCGGTGAGCATCGTGCACAATTGACTCCGCCATTTCACCCAAAGCATCGATTTGAATGATAGGACACATTTTCGTCAGCTTAAGCAATAGTGCTGTTTCATCTGTCGAAGCGGGGCGGTTTATAAATGCAACCGAGGCAGTAAGTCCGGCAGGAATGCCCGATTTAAAGGCTTCTTCGATTTCTTTCAGATCGTGTGATTCGAGAAATAGCTCCATGGATGAGTTCAATAAATAGGATGCAAAGGAAACAGGAAAATTTCAGATTATACGATTTTGCTCCATCATTGAGGAAAATCCTGGTGAGACCACTTTTGATAAGCTTGTCGTTGGTGGGGACTTGCGTCTGGATTCATGCTAACCGTTCGACTTACAAACCAATTCAAATCATCACTCGTTAAATCAACTTGAACCAAGCGTTCTTTAGAAAAAACATGAAGCTGAATAGATTTCTGATTATCAGTTAGTAAGGCCCAGTTTTGAACGATTTTTCTTCCGTTACAGGCAATTAAAACATCTCCAGCCATTAAACCAGCATTTTCTGCAGGCGAACCTGGAGCGAGCATGTTAATACTAAGCTGTCCAGCTGTTTCCTGAAGTTTGATACCAAAACGATGTTCTGCTTCAGATAGCGGGAATGACTTTTCTAGCTTCATTCCAATTCGAGCAAAACCTTGTTCCAGTTGAGGTTCAAAATCACTTTTTCCTTCTATATAGGATTGATAGAATAATTCGAATGAAATGCCCGAAAGTTCCTGTAAATGCTGAAGGATAAGTTCTTTAGAATACGCCATTCCATTTCTTGCATCTTGATATAAGCGACGCATTAAATCATCTACTGTTATTGTATCATTAGACTTCTCACGGAGGATAAAATCCATCATACAGGTAACTAAACTTCCTTCCACATAAATAGACGTTTTGCGGTGGGGAATGCCCGGAACATATCCATCGAGCCAAGTATCAAATGAGGCTTCAGCTAAAGCTTGGTTGAATCGACCATAGCTACTAAAATGTCGATTGAGCTTATCGTTTAGTGTTTTGAGGTAACGTTTCGAATCAAATACTCCAGAACGCAACAAAAACTGATCACCATACCAAGTTGTGATTCCCTCGTATACCCAGCCCATTCGACTGTAATTTTCGGTGGTGAAATCGTAGGGTAACATTTCGCTCGGGCGGATGGTTTTTACATTCCAAGCATGAAACAATTCGTGTGAACTCACACCTAAAAGCTCATCGTAAAAATCGGTCTTAAAGATTTTAGTACCCGGTCCAAGAGCGCAAACAGTGCTATAGGTATGCTCAACGCCGTGATAAAATGCTGTTGGTAGAATCTGGAAATAGAAATGATAATCCTGAGCAGGTAAATTCCCCATCATATCCACCTGAACATCACAAAAACGCTTGAAATCATTATTTAATCGATCCCAATCGGGTTGAACATCACCCATAAACCACAGGTGAAAACGATGATTGCTTGTTGAAATTACTTGATGCTGAAGCTTAGCAGAAGCAATAAAAGGCGCATCTGCCAAACGATCGAAATGGCTGCATACAAATTGATTTTTCTCGGTCGAAGGAGGAAGATCAATAGCAACTTGGAACTCCTCCGGAACATTGATTTCCAAGATGCATGCTTCATCGATACGATTGGGAATATAAACACAGCAATTAACTGGATTTACATACAGTTGCTCCGCATCGAGGTAGGAAGAACCTGCATTTAATTCGCAAGCATAATACGTGTAAACTACCTTGAATTCAGCTGTGTCGGGTGTTTCAACGATCCAAAGATCTTTCTTTACTTTCTCGAAGTTCAGGACTTCACCATTGAGTTTTTCTACGCTCAAACTGCGGATATTTTTAGCAAAGTTTCCTAATTCGTATCGTCCCGGGCGCCAAGATGGTAGTTGTATTTGGACGGTGCTTTCGGTATTATTCCTAACTGTCAGACAAATTTCGATGAGCTGAGTTGCTGGATTGGAGAAGCCGATCTGGTAATGTAAACCGTGCATGATTAGCGAGATAAAGGAAGTGGAATAGGATTTCCCGATGTAGCATTTGGGAAAGGAATATTAAGCAACCAGCTTACCGTTGGAGCGATATCGTCGATGAAGTAGGGAAGAGGAGTTTCTCCAGGTTGAATTTTCCAACCATACCAGAGCATAGGCACGCGTGTGTCATAATTGTATGCAGTTCCATGAGTTGTTCCTGTTGAATGATATTCCATCCAATTGGGCTCCATAGTAATCATCACATTGCCGGAGCGTTTAGGATGAAAGCCTTTTTGGATTAAATGATTACTACCAGTAGTGAATTCATTTCTGCGTAAATCGCTAGCTGTGATAGTGCTATGAATGCCTTTTACTTTCAGTAACCAGTCGGCAACTAGCAATTCGGTTTCTGAGATGTTGTTTCTATTTGCTTTCAAAGCAATCTCATTCAAATACACTTGATCGTTGAAAATGCCAATCACATTGCTGTCGATCCCCGTTTGAGTTTTTAACCAGCCTTTCAATTCACTTTCAACTGGACCATAATTCATGTATCCGCCAGGTGCGCGTAAATCCATTAAATAGGCTGGTACAGTAGCTCCACCATGATCGGCAGTGAGGAAAACAATCAGATTCTCTTTTCCCACATAGGCTTCAATCGAATCTAACATCATTTTTAAATCGGCATCAAGACGTAAATACACATCTTCTGTTTCCACCGCATCTGTCCCGAAATAATGGCCAATGTAATCGGTTGATGAAAAACTCACACAAAGCATATCAGTAAATGCTCCTTTGCCCAATTTTTCTTGATAGATAATTTCGAGCGCTAAGTCCTTGGTAAGGCTGTTACCAAATGGTGTAGCACGAATCAGATTCTGCCCATCATTTTTAGCCATTAATTGTTTCAAATTATATGGAAACGTAACTGAAGTTGTGCCCTTAAAAGGTGATTCATAAGGTGTTTGATCGGGTAAACTTTCGGTATATTGGCTGATGGGTAGAAAGGTTGTCCAAGGTTGCGATAAGTATTCGAGTGCTTTCTGTTTCTTATTGAACTCAACTAACCATTTAGGAAGCTCTTGACAGTAAAAACTACTACTAACAAAATTTCCTGTTGCTCCATCAAACCAATAGGCAGCATTAGCTAAATGTCCAGCTGGAAGGATAGCAGCTCGGTCTTTCAAAGCAATCCCATAAACACGTGATCCTTGTTTGCTATTCACACGTAATTCATCGCCCACCGTAGTGCTTAACAGATTTCGGGGTGACATTTGTCCCACTTTTTCGGTTTTACTACCAATCGTTTTTACGCTGGGATCTTCAGAACAATAAATAGAACGATTCGTTTCACGGTTGAACCAATCGTTCGAAATGATTCCGTGACGTTCGGGTGTTGTGCCCGTGTAAATGGATGAATGTCCGGGACCTGTATAGGTAGGGACATAATTGTATTGAAGATTTTTACACTGATAGCCACCATTCACCAGTCGCTTAAAACCACCATCGCCGTATTTATTCCAGTATTTGTAGATGTAATCGAAACGCATTTGATCAACTACAATACCGAGTACCAATTTGGGTTTCTTGATGTCCTGTGCATTCAATAAAGGTGTTGCAAGCAGGAGTAGACAGAGAATTTTATGTCGCATAACGAAAATCAATGGGGTAAAAGTAAGGAAAGCCTTTGGCCTGAATGGCTGTAAACAAAAAATCCCGGCAGAACCGGGATTTTACTAGAAGCATTACTTCTTATTTCTTGCCTTTTTTGGCAGGTTGAATCTTAGGAGTCCATTCGTTGATGCGATCTGTATTCATTTTGGAATAGGCATCATCTTCATCGGCTTGGGCCATAGTTTTAGCTTTACCAGCCGTTTCAACAGCTCCTTTGTAATCGTTCAAGCCAGCTTGGATTTGAGCTTTTAAACTTAAAATCCAGTATTTATCTCCACCTTTTTCGAGTGCTTTGTTTACATACTCAAGTGCTTTGTTGAGGTCTTTACCATTGTTGAAATAGTAAGAAGCAGCACTATTGTAAGAACCTGCAGTTGGACCAGCCATTACATCATCAATCTGCTTCATTACACGAGCATCGTATTCTACTTGCACTTCAAATGAAACGCGTGTGTTTTCCCAACTCATTTCAATGTTTGCAGCATTGTCGCGCAAATTGTTGAATCCTATTGAGAACGTTTCAACAGCTGGTGTGATTGCTACTGGTTTAGCTTTGAAACGAATTGCATCTTCCGATTCTTTGTATCCGCTAGTTCCTGAAAGTTTAGCTGTTTTATTTAAAATGACTGTCCATTCTGTACTTCCAGGAATGCAGAATAGGGAATATTCTCCAGCAGGAATTTTAGTGCCAGCAATGCTAAATTCATCACTCGATTTTAGAATAGTTGCCATGTTTGCACCAGTTCTCCAGAGGTTGTCAAAAGCTACCACATCACCAAATACTTTACGTCCTTTAGCACTTGGGCGGGAATATGTAATGCTGAATTCAGTTAATCCTACTTTTTGTGTAACAGTACTAAGCGGACTAGGTCGTGGTGTGTCGATTTGTTGAGCTGAAGCGCTGCTCACTAAGGAAATGCTAAAGAGAAACAGGAAAAGTTTTTTCATGAAAAATTATGGGTTGATTATTATGGATACAGTTTTAGTTACACCATTCATCCGGGCCCGTAAAATATAAGTGCCCGATGAAAGACTGGAAACAGACCAGTTGATTTTATGTTCACCTGCTTGCATAAATTGGTTGGAAATTATTTCTACCAATTCACCTTTACGAGAATATGCAGCTAGTTGAACTTGTCCGGCTTGTTGCAGTTTTAATTTGATTTGAGTACTCCCAACAGCTGGGTTGGGAGCACAAGAAAAAGCAGCTAATGGAAGATTCGCTTCTAAAGTTTGAGTAACAATTCCCGTATCATTAGAAGAGCGAACTATGAACACAGCATACACTTGCGCATTAGCTGAACTCATACTTGGGTCTATACTACTAATATTGGGCATCGGACTCCAAATGCCACCAATGAGGTAACCAGCTAACTGACGGTCTTCCTGCATTTTATTGACATTCAAAATAGCATCCTGTTTTAAAGGAACACCCTGAGCTGGAACAAATTCCATATTAGAACCTAAGAACTCAGGGAAACGAATAGGTAGTTGTTCTTCTACCATTGAACCATCAGCGAAACGACTAATACGACTAATCGTTTTAACAAAAGGAACAAGCGTATCATCCACTAATTCTTGTGTTAAACTATCAATCGTAAATCGACTCATTCCACCAAAGAAATAGCTGTGCATTACATTTCCTGTTGAGTCGTATACTGGCATAACTGCGCAGTGATACTGACTTAAGTGCTGATCAAAATTTGGAACTACTGTGGCAGAGCTTTCTCGAACATCAACTGTGTTTAGGTATGGCAAGTTGACCGAATATTGAAATACTCCAGAGAAAGCTGTGAATCCAGCCTCACCATCGGGGAAAATCTGAGGAACTAAGTTGTAATCTCGACGATGAAAGTTAACGGTGTCGCGCAATGCAGTATAATCGGCGATAGCAAGATTTACTCCGTCGTCTTGAATTTGAAATGAGCGAACCTCATTGCTGTATGTCTGGCGATAAAACGCATTATTTCCATTATTGACAGCATAAATTCCATCG
>JBIKOC010000123.1:0-5661 GCA_044358335.1 Flavobacteriales bacterium
TCCAGACTTCTTTTCGAAAAGATAAAAGCGACAAAATCCTGTTCCGAAATTCTTGCTCGTCTCAACCGATCGTAATTTCTCGTTGGTCCATTCGGCATCGTTACGAATGCCCATAAACTGTCGAGCTAAATTAGCCGGAGCTTTGTTGACCAAATAAAGCAAGTGTTCCGTACGCACTTCACGCAGGATAAGCCTTTCGGTTTCGAAGTGTGGAATTTCGGGGAAGGCAAAAGGGAGTTTACTTATTTCATTAGCCCTTTGATCCATTTGTAAATGTCGTTACCATTGGCAAAAACGAGTAAGCTAAGCAGCAAAATCATTCCCACCATTTGCGCACGTTCCAAGAACTTTTCGCTTGGTTTACGTCCGGTGATGATCTCGTAGAGCAAGAATAAAACATGCCCTCCATCGAGTGCTGGAATAGGCAGAATATTCATGAATGCTAGGGCAATCGATAGAAATGCGGTGATGTTCCAGAAGCGGTGCCAGTCCCAACCTTTGTCGAATTGAGATGCGATGGCACCAAAACCACCAACTTTTTGAGAACCTTCTTTAGTGAAGACAAGTTTGAACTGTTTTACATAATTGACAAGCGTCTGACTGCCTTCGGAAATCCCTGCTGGAAATGATTCGAAGAAGCCAAAAGATTGCGTTTTGAAAGTGAGGAGTTTCTTAGGATCGATGTTGAAGAAACCGAGTTTTCCATCATCACCAATATGTGCTTTTAGTGCAAGCGTATCGGCTCCACGCTTAATTGTAATGGTTGCATCTTTTCCTTTGTTTGCAGCTAATTGCTTGCTGAGTTCACCAAAGAAAGCCGTTTTTTCATTGTTAAATCCGATGATGGAATCGCCTTTTCTCAAACCTGCTTTTTCAGCTGGAGAATCGGCTAAAACAGAATCTACAATGGTAGGAACAGCGGGTAAAAATAAAGTAGGCTCATCGAGCGACATAACGCGTTCGGAGAAGCCTTCAGGTACTTTCACTTCGAGTTTTTCGCCATTGCGCTCAATTTGGACTATGCTAGGTTCGTTGAGTAAAATTCCAAGGTTTAATTCACGAAAATCTTCAGGCATTTTACCATTCACACCTAAAATGTGATCTCCATTTTGGAAACCAAGATCAGCGACCATTTTGTCGCCAGTCACTATACCATATTTGGCATTCGCTACTGGTAAGTATTCTTTTCCCCACACGAATAGAATCATCGAATAGATGAACATTCCTAAAATGAGATTCACGGTAACACCACCAATCATGATGATGAGACGTTGCCAAGCTGGCTTAGAACGGAATTCCCAAGGCTGAGCTGGCTGTGACAATTGCTCTTTGTCCATCGACTCATCGATCATCCCCGAAATCTTCACATAACCACCTAAAGGCAGCCAACCAATTCCGTATTCGGTACCTTGATCAACACCGTTTTCGTCAAGCTTTTTAGTTTTGAATTTAAAGAGGGAAAATCCCCAATCAAAAAAGAGGTAAAACTTCTCGACACGGGTGTTAAACCAGCGTGCGGGAAGAAAGTGACCCATTTCGTGAAGGATGATAAGAATAGAAAGGCTAAGTATTAACTGAGCGGCAAGAATAAGGGTATCCATTAGGATTGTTCGGAGTTGAGGGCGTAAAAGTAAGGAAAAATTGATGTGCTAGTGTGCTGATGTGCTGGTGTGCTGTTTTGATTGTGGTAGGCTGGAGCTGAGCGTTAAGCCTGTTATTTTCAGTTATATATGCAATACATATTCACCTATATAGTCAGATACTAACTAATTTCCAATTAGCATATTATCACATCAGCTAATTAGCAAATTAAATTGGTGTGCTGGTGTGCTCCCTTCGACAAGCTCAGAGATCATCTAAATACCGAGCGCTGAGCTTGTCGAACCGTGCTGGCATCCCCGGATTTCAATCCGGGGATGAATGAACGAAATGATTGAGGTTGATTTGTTTAATGGATTTCAATCCAATGATGAATGAACTAAATGATTAAAAAAAGTTTGTTACAATGGAATTCATGGGAAGATGATTAATGACATGAATTATGTCAGGTTTGTGTGAAAAAGAGAAATTTCTCAAATAAAGAATTGCTGTTTTATGCCCACCGAAAAAACATAAGATGTCGTCAATTTCTAGCTGAATTAATTTATGCCATTAGAAATGGTGAAAAAGATAATTTCCGTATTCTTGATTGTAAGAACAAAACTATGAGTACACTTCATTACATCGATATTAATAGAAATTCCTGGAATAACCGACTTGAGGCGCATTTGAAATCGGAGTTTTATGATGTAGCGGGTTTTAAACAAGGTAATACATCGCTTAAATCTTTTGAATTGGATTTATTGGGTGATGTAAAGGGATTAAAGATTCTGCATTTACAGTGTCATTTTGGACAAGATAGTTTGTCACTAGCACGAATGGGCGCAGAGGTTACCGGAATTGATTTATCGGATCAGGCGATTCATGCTGCTCAAGAATTAAATTCTGAACTAGGATTAAATACTCGATTTATTTGTTGTGATTTATATGATTTACCTAATCATCTAGATGAATCATTCGACATAGTATTTACAAGCTATGGAACGATCGGATGGCTACCTGATTTGGAGAAATGGGCTGGAATTATAAGTCATTTTCTAAAGCCAGGAGGTCAATTTGTGTTTGTTGAGTTCCATCCAGTTGTTTGGATGTTTGATGATGCGTTTGAACAGGTAGCATATACGTATTTGAATTCGGGTGAAATTATCGAAGCTGAGACAGGAACCTATGCCGATAAACATGCAGCGATTCATCAAGAATATGTGTGTTGGAATCATGGTATTGCTGAAGTACTCAACAATTTAATCACTTATGGAATTTCGATTAAATCATTTCAAGAATTTGATTATTCACCTTATAACTGTTTTCAAAATACCCTTGAGTTTGAGCCGGGTAAATTCAGAATAGCGAAAATGGGAAATAAGATACCGATGTTATATTCGTTATTGGGAATCAAGGAGATAAATAAAAAGCCCTAGTCATTTCTGTAATTTTTCAATAAATCAATTATGATAAAAAAAGTAATTCTATTCACGAGTTTTTTCCTGATTTCGGAATATTCGATTGCTCAAAAAAAAAGCGGTTACAGAAACAGGAGAAGAAGTAATTCTTTTTGAAGATGGCACATGGAAGTATGAGGATACACCACCAATAGATAAAATGGAAATAGCGCTCAATCCTAAAGAATTTAAGAAGAGCCCCAAAGCTAGTTTTTTATTAAAAAGCACTCGCTTGGATATGGGATTCTGGATGGATTCAAAATTATGGACATTTAAAAAAGCTACAAATAATCCATCAGCAGAATATGAACTACAAAACAAGAATCATGATTTATATGGGATGATTATAAGTGAGAAGATTGAGGTGCCACTAGAGAATTTAAAAGAATTAGCCCTTTCAAATGCACGCGATATTTCTCCAGATATCAAGTTAATTAAAGAAGAATATCGAATGGTGAACGGCTTGAAAGTGCTCTTAATGCAGATGAATGGAACTGTTCAAGGAATAAAATTTACCTATTACGGATATTATTATTCAAATGAAAATGGTACAATCCAATTTATTACCTATTCATCACAAAAACTGATTGAAGAAAATATAACTAGTTGCGAGGATTTATTGAATGGTATATTCGAAATAAAACCAACCGAATAAAATCAAATGAAGTTTTTTCTACAATTTTTACAGTCTTTTTTTTTACACTAAGCACACTTGAGCTTAGTGCAAAATGTTCATTAATTGACCAGCAAAACTTAGCCTATAATGGAGGCATGAGCGCTAGAAATTTGGCAGGATACAGCGAATGGCAAAGTTTCCGAGTGACTGAATCTGGCATGTTATGCAAAATCGATGTCGGTTTATTTAATTTCATGAATGGGACAGGAATATTTCGTATATATGAAGGAATTGGAATAGCAGGTTCTATACTTTCAGAAGATACAGTATTGATAAGTGGAGATGGGAATTTCTTTTTCCCTTTTGATGTGTACGTTCCTGTTACTGCAAGTTCGAATTATACTTTTCACTTGATTCCGATATTAGGTGGTGGCTTGCCTGATCCATATGGTGTTCAAGTGGAAAATCCTGGTTCTTATTCGTCTGGTGATATGTATATTGTTGACCCATCAGGCTCCTACTCTACTGGCTTTGATATGATTTTCAAAACGTATTTGGAAATTAATACTGGAATGGAGCATCTTGACAAAGCACAAAATTTGATCCTATTTCCCAATCCAATGGTTGATAAAACTAACCTTATCAGTTCTAGTAATTTTAATAGCTCTTTCTGGTTAATTAGCGATATTCAGGGAAAAGAAATATGCAAAATTCCAACTAACAATCAATTAAATCAAACCTTTACCCGAACGAATGAAATACCCGGAGTTTATTTTGTAAGCTTAGTAAATAATAATCAAAGAATATTTCACGAAAAATTGATCATTATCCCATAATCATTCAAAAAGAATAATTAACTATACAATTAAACAATGACATATCTACTTTATTTAATACATATCGACTGTTGCCATATGTTTCTCCTGTACGGCCTTTGTATACATATAAAAACTGAGCAATTAATCCTTGGAAAGCTCCTTTAAATTGATAACGTAAATCAAAATTAAATTGAGCATAGGAAGGGATTCCATATTTATTTAATGAGTAGTTTTTCACATCAGGCAATAAGAAATGACCAATAGAAGCCTCCATTTTCCAACCGGACTTTCCGAGTTCTTTTCCGGCAACTAATGTCACAGCATGAACATTACCGAATCCTTCATTTCGTTCTCTGGGCATAAAAGTAAACATGGGATCTTTCCCCCATTCTCGAGGCATTAAGTATCTCCCTTCTGCAGTTATTCGCGTATAGTTAACATGTAGATTCCAACTGTTCGTTTTCACGAAACCCATGCGGAAGCCGAAAACTTGGGAGGTAGCACCTTTATCAAAATATGAATTAACTGGAATATCATTCCCTCCAAACTGAATAGCTTGCTGCGTTATCCATTGTCCTGCAATTTGAAATATCAATGGTTTTGTTTCATTCAATTTCTTATCCCAATTAATTTGGACCAATGAAGTATTAAAGACGCGATCAACATACTGATCAAACACTTGTATACTAAGCCCTTTCCCGAAATGACTATTTATACCTATAAAGCCAATAAAATCACTTGCAATTTTCCCTGCATATCCCGATTTAACACCGGTTGTTGTTACACCAACAGGGTATTTACCAAATGATTCTCCAACTCTATACCAATTAACCGTGCTACGAGGAGCGATTGCATTTAAAAGACCAGCTTGTATCTTCCATTTTTTATAAGGACTCCATTCACTAGTTAATCCCTGAACTAATGTTGGACGCATTCGACCATCTTGTGGGTTAATAAAAGGAGATTTAATTAATTGGTTTCCCCATTTAGCTTCTAATTTTTTGCTGTTAAAACGAATATAGAATTCTTCTAAACGAGGCAAAGGTTGCCAAGAAGCAGGATTATCAATATCGAACAACCCAATTTCATACCTATTAGGCTGTTGAGTGATGGCATCTAATCGATCTAGTGATGATGATTCTATATGAAAAGTAGAACTTCCACTCATCCCAAAACTAAAGCCTTTCCA
>JBIKOC010000124.1:0-5653 GCA_044358335.1 Flavobacteriales bacterium
AATCGACATTGGCTTTAGTCATGTGACGACCTTCAGAAACGCGAGAGATAAAATTATCATAAATACGCTCAATTTCTTTTTGAATCACTTCGGCTTCCTGAGCTGTAACTGCGCGAGATGAGGTCATGATATCAGCATAAGGATTTGTTTTTACTGTATCGATTGTTACACCAATATTATTCACCATTTGGCGAGCATTGAAGAATAAACCAAATACACCAATAGAACCAGTAATTGTATTAGGGCTAGCCACAATAGTATCACAAGGTGCAGCAATATAATAACCGCCTGAAGCAGCTACATTACCCATGGATGCAATCACTGGTTTAACTTTACGAGTAAGCATCACTTCTCTCCAGATAGTTTCAGAGGCAAGTGCTGAGCCACCAGGCGAGTTAATTCGAAGAACTACAGCTTTAACTTTTTCGTCCAAACGAGCTTTGCGAATTGCTTTGGAAAATTCAACGGAACCAACTTGTCCGTCTTGACCTTCACCATCAACAATATCACCTTCGGCATATACAATGGCAATTTTATCTTTTCCTGATTTGTCGCGGGTATCTTTTACATCCACCATTTTACCCATGGACACAAATTCGATCTCGTCGATTCCTTTCGCATTGGTTTTCTTTTGAAGGATTTCGAGGACTTCGTCGCGGTATTTTAGTTCATCCACCAATTTATATTGAACAGCTGCAGGAGCATTTGTAACAAGCATTTTGCTAGCAATACCTTGAACTTGAGCTGGAGTGATTTTTCGTTCTTTAGCTATTCCTTCAACTATGTGATTCCAGATAGATCCAATATAAGAGCGAATTTGTTCGCGGTTTGCATCGGAGAGTTTATCTTGAATGAATGGCTCCACGGCACTTTTGAATTTACCATGACGAAAAACCTGAGGCTCCACTCCAATTTTATCGAGAGTTCCTTTAAAGAATAGTATTTCAGAACGGAGACCTTTTAATTCGGCCATTCCTGTAGGATGCAAGTAAATTTTATCTGCAGCAGTGGCGAGGTAGTAGGAAGGTTGAGTAAATCCTTCGCTGTATGCATAGATGAATTTTCCAGATTTTTTGAATTCGATTAATTCGTTGCGAATTTCTTCGATGGTAGCAATTCCTGAAGGAACACTTGTCACATCCAGGAAGATTCCATCAATATGTTCATCTGAGGCTGCTTTTGCGATGTTATCAAGGATATCGTTTAATCCGATTTGTTTTCCTCCTGACAATGAACCAAAGTTGAAGTTTGCAAAAGGATTATCGTTTCCACGATCTTTAATTGGCTCATTAAATGTGAGGTGAAGAATGGAGTTTTTTTCGAGCTTGACTTCTTTTTCACCTGAGCTAGCTCCGATAATGGCTGCAATGATTAGAAACAAGACAAAGAATGTGAGCAGAAAGCCCAGCATCGATGCGAATACTATTTTGAAAAATGATTTCATGGGTTAGAAGATATTAAGTGGTGCAAATTAGGAAAATGTGAATTGGAAAGTCTTAGTTTCGGGTCATGAAGGAAGTTGGAATTGGAATGGGTAGTAATCTGGGCAATCGTTTGGAAATATTGCAGCACGCTGTTTCTGCTTTAAAAGAGTTTTCAGGGGGTGATTTTCGAGTGTCATCTATTTATGAATCAGAAGCTTGGGGATATGATTCGATGAATTCATATTATAATATGGTACTCGTTTTTCGTACACATTTATCGGCTGATGACTTATTAGTTTCATTGTTGGAGATTGAGCAGCGATTAGGAAGGGTTAGAATAGATAAAAGTTACAGTGATCGGTCAATTGATTTGGACTTGTTGTTTTATGAGGACTTAATTCGAAATGATGAGCAATTAATTTTACCTCATCCACGAATGGTTTTGCGACGATTTGTATTAGAACCTTTACTGGAAATACATACTAGTTGGAAACATCCACAAACGGGGCTTACGGTATCAGATTTATTAATTGAGTGTGAAGATTCTCCCATTTTCAAATTACCCTATTCAGTTAGTGAATAAAATCAGTCTATATCTTACATATATGTAGTTAAAAACAGGTATTTAGTTTGATGTTGCTGATTAACAAGTAATTAATGAATTTTCTACTTGGTGATAGAATGAAAATCATTTGATACTTTTGCGCCGATTTTTATTTCAAACATACAATTGGCTTCGAATGAATAAGTTCACAAAGGCAGGAATACTGTTTATTATTCCGATGACACTTCTGGTATTAGCCAGTTGTGGAATTAAGAAAATGGTTAAAGATGCGGGTAAAATTAGCTATGAGGCTAAGCCTAATCCACTTGAATTACATGGAGACAGTGTAAAAGTTTCTGTAACCGGAAATTTTCCAGCTAAGTACTTCCATAAGAAAGCAACTTTAACTGTAACACCTGTGATTAAATATACAGGTGGAGAGAAAGAACTTAAGAGTATTATTCTTCGTGGAGATAAGGTAGAAGGCGCCGGTCAGAATATTACTTATACTGAAGGAGGGAAATTCTCTATATCTGATCAGTTCTTGTATGTTACAGGGATGGATAAATGCGAGGTAATTCTTCGTTCAACCGCCCAGTATAAATCAAAATCAACATCATTGCCTGAAGTTACGATAGCAAAAGGTACTATCGTTACTCCATTGATGTTAAAGAAGGATTATCAAGCAAGTACTGCAGTAGATAAATTCGATAAGAATCCTACAGTTACTCAGAAAGCGAACATTTACTATTTGGTAGATTCTTGGGAAGTTAGAAATGTAGAGCTTAAGAGTGATGAGTCAGACAACATGAATCGCTTTATAGAACGTGCTGCGAAGGATGGTTCAGAATTCACCAAATTAGATATTTACGGATATGCTTCACCTGAAGGAGAGCTTTCACGAAACTCTAAATTGTCGGAAAGTCGTGCTGATGAGGCGTACAAAGTAATGTTGGCGAAATTCAAGAAAGCTAAATTGAAAGACTTAGATAAGAAAGAAGGATTTTACACTAAAATCACAACTGATTATGAAGATTGGGATGGATTGAAGAAAATGCTTCAAACTTCTTCAATTACTGGGAAAGATGAAGCAATGAAAGTCATTACAAGTATTACTGATCCAGAAGCTCGTGAAGAAGAATTCAAGAAAATGGCATCTTTCGATCCAATTTATGAAGCATATTTTCCAAAACTTCGTCGTGCTGAAATCAATTTGGTAGCTAAAATCAAGACACGTACGGATGATCAGATTCGTGCTGCTGCCATTGCTTCTCCTGATTCATTAGGAATGGAAGAATTGCTTTATGGTTCTACTTTGTTGGATTCGGATGATGATAAATTGAAAGTATATCAATCGTATGCTCGTCGTTTCCCAGAAGATTTCCGTGGATTTAACAATACAGGAGTTATCTATGTGAAACAAGGTAAAATCAACGAAGCTCAGCAGGAATTTGAAAAAGCATCAAAAGTTGCTGGTAATAATGCACAGGTTCAGAATAACCTTGGTGTTGTAGCAGCAATGAAAGGTGATCGTAAAGCAGCAGCACAGTTTTTCGCAGCAGCTGGATCAACTACAGAAGCTTCACATAATAAAGGTAATCTAGCTGTTGCTGGAGGTAAATATGCTGATGCAACAAGTAACTATGGTTCTGAGTGCAGTTTTAATGCAGCCTTAGCCAAACTACTTGCTGGTAATGCTTCAGGTGCTACTCAAACATTAGATTGCAGTGATGATAAAG
The DNA here is from genome assembly GCA_044358335.1 of Flavobacteriales bacterium. Taxonomy (GTDB): domain Bacteria; phylum Bacteroidota; class Bacteroidia; order M30B66; family M30B66; genus CALQRR01. Next base: position 3,708 of record JBIKOC010000124.1, read on the forward strand.
ATAGCGCTGAAGGTTTCTATCTTCGTGCTGTTATTGCTGCTAGAAGTAATAATAAAGATGGAGTTGTTTCCAATTTAACAAAAGCTATCTCGGCTAAGTCTATTTTGAAAGACAGAGCCAAAAACGATATGGAATTTGACAAATATGCAGCCGAACTAGCTGGTGTATTGAACTAAGTAATTCCTCTTCCATTGAAAGGCGCTTGTGTAAGAACAAGCGCCTTTTTTGTTTAGAATTGGCTCATCTATGTAAGAAATTCCAAATCTTTCGATAGTTGACTCCCAACTGAAAAAATAGCTTTGTTTCTAGTAATTGAAAAGAAGTATTGCAAACCGCTGATTTGATTTTTCATTTCAAACAGCATTAGGTGTAACGAAGGGGAGTTTTATACTTCTCCAGCATTTTCAGGCCTTCTCAAACTCAGGCAGAACTTCACAGTTCATGTCTTAGCTACTGCTTTACTTTTTCTTTTCAGTTCCTAAACAAAGCAATGAAAAGTCAAACACCTTTAATTACATACTTAAACTACCTGATTCAAAGAAGTTCCTTCTTGGTGTTCATTCAGTTAATAGCGTGTTTGATTCTCCCAACTTCTATTAATGCTCAAAATGAAGCCAGTAATTGGTTTTTTGGAAATGGTTGTGGTGTTTCATTTAATAGCGGAACTCCTGTAGCTTTTGCCAATAGTAATCTGAATTCAGCAGAAGGTGTTTCCTCCATTTCGGACGCTGCAGGTAATGTTCTCATGTATACCGATGGGCTTTCCCTTTTTAACCAGAATGATGTGGTTATGCCGAATGGATCGGGTTTGCTTGGAGGGAATTCATCTAGTCAATCAGCTGTTATCATTCGAAAGCCATTAAATAACAACCTTTATTACTTATTTACCGCTGACCAAGATGCACAACCCGATGGGATACGCTATTCGATTGTAGATATGTCGTTAAATGGTGGATTAGGAAATATTACTGCTACTAAGAATGTTCTTCTCCATACTCCAGCGACTGAGAAATTAACAGCTGTTCAACATTGCAATAAGCGTGACGTATGGATTATTGCTCATGGTTGGGGCGATACAAGTTACATGGCTTGGCTATTAACTCCAACAGGCTTAATAACCACTCCGGTTATTTCATCATTAGGACAAATTCAGGATCAAACCGTAATTGGTTGCATGAAAGCTTCACCTGATGGGAAGAAACTAGCTTTTGCAGTATATGATGTTGGAGGATCGAATTACGTTCAACTTTCGGATTTTAATCCAGCCACTGGAGTTGTATCTAATTCCTTTCAAATTCCTACTCCTTCTAATTGTTATGGTGTAGAGTTTTCACCTTCAAGTCAATTTCTTTATTTTACTGGAGGACTTACTGCTAGCACAACTTCTATTGCAATCTATCAAGCTGATATTTGTGCTGGATCTAATGCTGCTGTTATTGCATCAGTTACTGAAGTGGGTAATTCTTCTGCTGGTTTTATAAGAACACTTCAACTTGGACCAGATGGTAAATTATACTTTTCTCGTTTTGCTCAAAACTGGATAGGTGTTATTGATAATCCGAATTTAGCTGCTCCTTCCTGTGGATTTAATGTGAATGGAGTTCAGTTGAGTGCTGGAGCTCAATGTAAAGCAGGCTTAGCTAATTTCAATCAAAGTTTCTTTCGCCTGCAATTGCCATTTGGTAGTTCGACATCATGCTTAAATGCATCTTTTAATACGAATGCAATAAATCAGGCAGCTTCCTGCTTAAATCCAATACAATCGTATAGTTGGCTTTTTGGTGATCCTTCAACGGGTGTATCAAATACATCCACTTCAGCGAATCCATCTCATACTTATTCTTCTCCAGGAAACTATTCAGTTCGATTAATCATCAACTATACATGTAGTGCCGATACTTTATTCCAAAATATATCTGTTAACTGTGGTCCACAACTCCAAGTCA
>JBIKOC010000125.1:0-5635 GCA_044358335.1 Flavobacteriales bacterium
CCTGTATATCGAGATCGGTAGAGAGATTTACCTGTTGGATAGAAATATAGGCTGCTTCTTGCTCTTCAGGATTGATAATATCGCATCCTGCAGACAGACTCAAACAAATAAAAAGGTAAATCAGGTAGCCGTATTTCATGCTTAGGCTAACAGATGCGGTGTTGTATTCATCTTTTCAATTATGCGGTAAGCAACATCCAAAGCCTGAAGTCCATGCGTGGCAGTCACGGCCGGAATCTGATTGTGGGAAATCGCATCAGCAAAACTTTCCAATTCTGCTTTTATTGCATTTGTTGGTAAAATTTCGGGTTTTTCGAGGAAGATTTGTTTCAATCCCTTGCCCTCACCAAGTTCTATGGTTAATGCCAAAGGATCAGGTTCGCCTTCAACAGTACTCATGCGAATAACTTCTACTTCTTTATCCAGAAAATCAACACTTATATAAGCATCACGCTGGAAGAATCGTGTTTTGCGCATGTTTTTCATCGACAAGCGACTAGCAGTTAAATTCGCCACACAACCATTGTCGAATTCGATACGTGCATTAGCGATGTCGGGTGTTTCACTCACAACCGATACTCCTGAAGCACTAATCTTCTTAACTGTAGAATTCACGCTATGAAGTACAATGTCGATATCATGAATCATTAAATCGAGCACAACCGAAACATCTGTCCCGCGAGGATTGAATAAGGCTAATCGGTGCGTTTCAATGAACATGGGATTTTGGCAAAAGGGCATTGCTGCAATGTAAGCTGGATTGAAGCGTTCCACATGACCAATCTGAACCTTCTTACCTGCTTCAACGGCCAACTGTTCTAAATCACGTGCTTCTTCAACCGTTGTGGCGATTGGCTTTTCGATAAAAACATGTTTACTCGATCGGAGTGCTTTGCTGGCATATTGATGATGAAATAGCGTTGGAGTAACCACATCTACCACATCAACCGCATCTAACAGTTCTTCGAAGGTTGAAAAGGCATGTATGTTCATGTCTTTTGCTACTTGGGCAGCAACTTCGGGGTCGGCATCGAAAAAACCGGCTAGGTGATACGAATCGATTTCACCAATGAGTTTTAGGTGAATCTTTCCTAGGTGACCGGCACCGACTACGCCTATCTTAAGCATACTCTCTGAATTTTGCGCAAACGTAGCGCATTTTCACCGAAAGAATGGGATGAGAAGCAGGGAAAGAACACTCAAAAAGCGGAAAAAAATGAACACTTGTTTGTGGATGAATGAACAGATTGACTGCACAATAATGCTTCAAGCACCAGTATTTTCGTGCTCCGGAGCTGAAGAACGATGCTGATACCTGATTCATACCGACTTAAAGGATTAAGAAACCGACTTGTAGATGAACTACGAGCTAAAGGCATAATGAGTGAACCTGTTTTGGATGCTATTCGAGCAGTTCCAAGGCACCAGTTTTTTCAAGACTTGGCTTTCATGGAGAAGGCTTATGAAGACATTGCTTTTCAGATTGGTGCCGGACAAACGATTTCACATCCATCAACAGTTGCTTTTCAAACCCAATTACTGGAATTAAAATCGGGTGAGAAAGTACTTGAAATAGGAACGGGCAGTGGTTATCAAACGGCTGTATTAGCTCAGTTTGGGGTGAAAATTTTTAGTATTGAACGTCAGCACGCTTTGTATATACGTACGAAAAAACAGCTTGAGTTGATGAATATTTCGGCTCGTTTGTTTTTTGGGGATGGTTATTTAGGACAACCTGCATTTGCACCTTTTGATAAAATATTGGTCACTGCTGGAGCTCCTTTTATTCCGCATGCATTGACCGAACAATTAAAACCGGGTGGAAGATTAGTTATTCCTGTAGGCGTTGATGGCAAACAGGTTATGCATGTTATTGATAAGCAACTTGATGGAACATTGCAAGATGCCGAACACGGGGAATTTAGATTTGTGCCTCTGTTGGAAAGTAAGAGTTAATCGGCATCTTGTCGAGCCATCGAACGTTTTACATCTTTGTCTTTAAGCGATTCGCGCTTGTCGTATAGTTTTTTCCCTTTTGCTAGCGCGATATCGAGTTTAGCGAATCCACTTTCACTAAGAAACATTTGAAGTGGGACGATGGTAAGTCCTTTATCCTTCATTTTTCCGCGAAGTTTCGACAATTCGGTTTTATTGAGAAGCAATTTCCGATCACGTTTTGGTTCGTGGTTGAATATATTTCCCATTTCGTATTCCTGAATGTGCATGTTACGCACGTACAATTCGTCTTTAACAAATGTGCAGTATGCATCGGCAATATTGACTTTTCCAGCACGTACCGATTTAATTTCGGTTCCCGTAAGCATAATTCCGGCACTAAACTGCATGAGTAACTGATACTCGAAAGAAGCCTTTCGGTTTTTGATGTTGAGTTGAGTTACCTGTTTATTGGGTTGTGCCATGTTTCAGGATTTGACCAAGATATGAGCAGCTACGTGTCGTGAAATAATAACTTCATGACTGTCGCCAATGCGAATTCCAGCCGAACCATCAAACGCAAAACGACGGGTAACGGTTACTGTAGAGCCGGGCATAAGGTTGATTGCTTGCAGGTATTGTAAAAAATCGGGTAAGTGATCGGTAACGCCTTCTACTTCGTGAGTCACACCAGCTTCTACATCGAGTAAGCTAATTTGAGAGCGTCGTTCCATTTTACCGGTTTGATCGGGAATGGGATCGCCATGTGGATCGAAACGCGGATGATTCAAGAAACGATCGAGATATTCGTATAATTTAGGTGAACTCGTATGTTCGAGCTGTTCGGCCATGTCGTGCACTTCTTCCCAACCTAATCCTAATCGTTCAACTAGAAATACTTCCCATAAACGGTGTTTACGTACGATATCGAGCGCACACATTTTACCTGCTTCGGTGAGTCGAACTCCTTGATAACGGGTATGATTTACTAAATTTTTCTCCCCCAACTTCTTCATCATATCGGTAACCGACGAAGCTTTCGTTTGCAAGGCTTCTGCAATGGCGTTGGTACTCACATTCCCTTCGGTTTGTCCGGCCAGCTTGAATATTGCCTTGAGGTAGTTTTCTTCGGTGAAGGAGGTAATCATGCGACAAAGATAGACTTTGTAAATAGATTGTATAAGTAGGATTAGGAAACGTGATCTTCCAAATGCAGCTTACGAAGTTTAGGAGCTATACGTAATGCCGTTGCTACCACACCGAGTGTCATGCAACCACCAATGATGACTGAATTAACGAGCCCAAAGGTTTTAGCAGCTAATCCCGATTCGAATGCACCTAATTCATTCGATGAGCCAATGAAAACGCTGTTGACTGACGAAACGCGTCCACGCATATCATCGGGTGTGAACAGTTGCATAATGGTAGAACGAATGAGTACGCTTACGGCATCGAATGCTCCACTTAAAAGCAGAATGACAAACGAAAGCCAGAATATTTCGGAAAGCGCAAAAGCAATCATCGACAAACCAAAAAGTGCAACAAACGTGAGTAGGATTTTACCAGAATGGCGCATGGGTGCATGGCGAGTGATGTAAATGGAGGTGATAACAGCACCAATAGAAGGAGCTGCGCGCAAAATACCTAGTCCTTGAGCGCCTGTGTGTAGAATATCACTAGCAAAAACGGGCAGCATCGAAACGGCACCACCAAATAGCACGGCAAACAAATCGAGGGTTAGTGCAGAAAGGACAATTTTCTGTTTGAAGACGAAATGTAAACCTTGTTTCAGGCTGATGAAGATTCCTTCATGTTTGGAGTTTGATGCAGCAAAATCGGGTAGTCGGCTGAAGAAGAAAAGAGATAACACGACCAGTATCATGCATACTGTGTAAGTGACTTCTTTTCCGTAAAAACCGTAGATCAATCCACCAACAGCAGGTCCCGACACAGATGCAATTTGCCAAACGGTACTATTCCAGGCGGCGCCATTCGCATACAGTTCACGTTTGAACAATTGAGGTAACATCGATTGAACAGCAGGTCCTGCAAGTGCTCGGGCAATTCCGGTAATTCCAATAACGAGATAAAATATCCACTGTGGATTTTTCTGTGGGAGCAGATTCGGTTCAACTGCGAAGAATAGGAGCAATGCAGCACAAAAAGCAAACAGAGTTACAGAGCGTAAAATGATTTGTTTACGTTTATAAATATCAGCCCAATAGCCGGCAAACAGGACAAGAGAGATAAATGGAATGGCCTCAGAAATTCCGATTATCCCGAGAGCGAAAGGATCTTTAGTTAATTGATATACTTGCCAGCCAACCGCCACAGCTTGCATTTGTATGGCCATGGTGAGGAAAAAACGGGCAGCGATAAAATTCCGAAACGGTTTTACCTTTAACGCAGCTGTGCCCGAATGTTCTTGGTTGGTCATTTACCGACAAAAGTCCGACCTTCGTTGCATCCTACCAAATGAATCTGATTATGAAACGAATTATTTTTCTCCTGTTCCTGATGCCACTAGTTGTTCAAGCTCAATCCGAAACACAATTAGCCATTCGAAAAGTGTTAGATCAACAAGCTGCCGATTGGAATCATGGTAATTTAGATGCTTTTATGCAAGGCTATTGGAACAACGATAGTTTGCGATTTATCGGGAAGAAAGGCATTACCTATGGTTGGAAACCGGTTTTGGAAAATTACCGCAAATCGTATGGTAATCAAGCCTTGATGGGTGTTCTAACTTTTGATAAATTGAAAATAGAATTATTGGGCGAAGATGCTGCTTTAGTAACAGGTTCTTGGCGTGTGGTAACCAAGACAAGTGAGCAAGGAGGATGGTATAGTTTGATTTTTAAGTATATCGATAATCGTTGGGTGATTGTGTTAGATCACACGAGTTAGAATTATCCATTTGTGGCTGTTTCACAGTCACATGAATATTCAATTCAACTCGTTTGAAATTAAAAAACACTTATAAAAAGGCGAATTAAAACTCCACATCCAGCACCAACGTTTCTTTGCCGCGCAATACGGTTACTTTGGTTTTATCGCCTTTGCTGAATTTTCCTAAACCTTCCATGTAGGATTGAATTCCCGTGACTTTAACATCTCCCATTAGAGTAATAATATCACCATCTTTCATTCCGGCCTTGAAGGCTGCTTTATCGTCGAGGACAGCTTCCACTTTTAAACCAGCTGCATCTTCTGCATAGGAAGGCATAATTCCTAATGTTACTTTAAAGGCAGATGCGCTCCCCATCGATGGGTTACGTGTTTTAAGAAATGCCAGTTTTTGGTCGGTTGGTAATTTGGCAATCACACCAGAAATCACCATTAACACAGCTTCTTCACCTTGTGCGTTTATCTTTTCTACATCATCTGAAGGTTTGTGATAATCGCTGTGAGTACCGGTGAAGAAATGCAATACCGGAATTTGTTTGTTGTAGAATGATGTATGATCCGATGGACCAACACCTGCCGAATCACATTTAATTTCCATAGCTGCACTCGAAAACGACTTCACCATATCCATCCACACAGCCGCTGTTCCAACACCCGAAACTTCCAACACAGGTTTATCGGTTTTCAGACGACCAATCATGTCCATATTAATCATGCAATTCACCTGAGTTAAATCGATTGTTGGGTGATTAGCAAAATATTCGGAACCGAGTAAGCCCAATTCTTCTCCCGA
>JBIKOC010000127.1:0-5591 GCA_044358335.1 Flavobacteriales bacterium
GCCGAGGCAGCCGGAGATATTTTCATCAAACTTGACTGGACTCCTTACATCGGATGGGGAGAAAATGGAGTCGGTTTTTACGTGATAGAGAAACAGAATGAGGATGGTAGCTGGGAAGTGATCCAACAAGTGCAAGGAAATGTTCTTAGTACTGTTGATGAAAATTAGAAACACTGGATTCGGCAATTAAAAAATTCGCATATATTGTCGGCAAAAAGCGAGCATGATCAAGTTTAAGAGCATTGTCCTGCAGCTCAAGGAAGAAGAGTACAACGACCTGTGTCATCAGTTTGTTGAGACTAAGGCAGACAAGTATCTTAGACTCCTGAAGTTATATCGGGAGAACAAATACAACGACGAAGAAATTCAGGAAATGTTAAGCGTTAACACAAGCGCTTATTATACCCTAAAGTCGCGTCTGTTTGATAAGATTCAAGATTTTCTCACCAACAACATGTCGACACCAATTATCGACTTATTGCGAAAGGTGGCGAATATCCCAACTCTTATTTACGATACTCATCGTGATACGGCGATTGCCATTTTGTCGAAACTCGAATCGGAGTTGCAGAATTACGATATGCCGTATGAATTGTCGAGCGTATACAGCGCACTTAAGAAGTTGCATGTTAACTCTCCCAAGTATTACGAATACACACAGCTTTACAATAAGCACTTAGCTTATACCATTGCACTCGATAAGGCCGAAGATTTGCTTAACACGTTTATGCGAACTGCCGGCGACTATTATACATCTCGCACTAAATCGCAGGTCGATTATCTATCTCTTATCAAACAGGAGATGGCTCACATCTGCAATCTCTATGAATCGCATCACTTACAGGTTTATAAAGCCATTGTTGATGTGACGTTTGCCTTGTACATTCCTAATTCGGACGCATTGAAAGATGATGAGCCTGTTGAAGATGTGCTAGCGAAAATGGAGAAGATTTTCACAACGTATAATAAAGACACCAACTATCAGCATCTACAACTGGTTTTTAATAATCTGGCATTCGAATATTATCACAAATTGAATTTGCCTAAAAAGGAAGCCCGTTATTTTGATGAGGTCGACAAGAAACTCACTTCGTTTCTATTGTTTAACCATTGCTGTTTTACTACCAAATTCCTCATTTCGAAAATCGAACGCTATGTGGAATTGGGTATTGAAGGAGAGTTATACGAGCAAAACCAGAAACTTCTCCCCAATTACGAGCCCGATAAAAACGACATTCCTAACTACATCAATTTCTCCAAATACATGGCAACAAGTGCCTTCTATGCGAAGAAATATCAGGAAGCCGTTCATATTTTGAATAACCTCATCAACGATATCAGTTTCAAAAATTACCCTCATTCTGAAATTGAGGTGAAACTGCTACTCGCCTTGAATTATTCGATGATCAACAAATACGATCCTGCAACTAGCTTGCTACGTAGTGTTACACGTAAGATTCGTGAAATTGATGATGAGATGGGATATGAGAATGCACTTATTTTCTACAAAATTCTTTCTTTGCAGATGAGTTCTTCAGCTCGCCAAGTAGATCAGAAAATTGGTCAGCTATTCTCCAAATTCGAACTACTCAATCAGAAGTCGAACCGTATGCTCGAGTATATCAAAATAGATGAAGCATTTATCAAAGCCTTAAGTCAAGTGGTGAAACGATAATCACCCTATACCAAACAAAAAAAGCCCGGTTGCATTATTGCTTCCGGGCTTTTTTAATGAGTATATATTTTACAATTTATCTAGATGATCTTTTCCGAGTGGTTTATTGAGGAAAGAATATACTCCGCGAACCGACATAGCTCGTTTTTGATCTACCGGATTTAATGAACTAGTCAAGAAAACAATCTTAATCTTATCGTAAATCTTCGGACATGATTTTCCAAATTCTTCGGCAAATTGGAAACCATCCATGATTGGCATGTTGATATCCAAGAAGATAATCTCAGGAATTAAATCTTCAGGAAGGTGAGCTCGCTCGAAGTTAGCTAGAAACTCTAAAGCACTTTTACTACTTGTGTGGACATAAATCCGGTCTGCGAAATTGCAGCCTTCAATCATTTTTTGATTGATAAAATTATCAATCTCGCTGTCATCCACTAACATGACCGTAGGATACTTGGCTTTCGGCTTCTTCATCGACATCTCAGAACTCGTATTTTTGATTGGTTGTTGTGGGATAAAAATAATTGAATTTATGCACTTCAACTAATTTCTTGTTTTTATAATCCACAGAGTAACGAACAATTTACTACTCCTTTTGGGATATTCTTTTAGAAGAAAACACGTACCTGAACTCCACCAATATGAACCGTTTTTACATCAGGTGATTTTCGTCCGTCGTAGTTAAAATTCAACTGCATATTATTCGATAAAGTCCTTTGATAGGTTATTCCCCAAGTGTAGTTATTCCCATTCCTCAAACCTTCCTGCATCTCAAATGCTACTGGTGTATTTTGTGTACCATCAAATTCAACTAGGATGATATTCGCTTTCGCCTGAAAACTTCCCTTATTCGCTACATTATATTTCAAATCTAAACCTGCCGTTTGCGATAAAGAATGCTCACCACCATTATCCTTCGCATTGTTTTTCACATTGTGTTTGTAGCTTATTGTCAATCGAAATGCAGCATTAGGTTGATAAGATACACGTGGTTCAAATTCGATGTAACGGATAGAATAATTCCGTGTGCTATAGTAATCGGTATTGCTCAGCTTTCTTCCTGAACGCGTTTCGCCATTTAGTGTAAATCGTGTTCCAGGGCTCCATCGAATACGATGATTACTAAATTGATTTTCACGTGCCTCTAAACCATTATTCAGCAAAGCCTTGGTTCCTAATCTCTGCCAGTTTAAATCGAAACCGAATTTTGGGTCACTTTTATTGAAAAATACCGAATTCCTCAACGTTTGATTTAGTGTAATCAAATCGGGATCATCAATGCCGGCATGAAATGGATTATAAGCCTCCACTAAATTCGTATTGGTCGTTCGACCTTCATATCTTAAAGCAGATTGAGTAGAAATACGCGCAATAAATTTCTTCCATCCTTTTCTTTGTGACCACGATTTGGGAGCTTTCAAATTCAACACTTCATTAAATGAACTTGAATAAATGCGAATAAAATCTGTAGTTGGCGTAAATACTCGAATGTAGCGTGCCTGATCGGGAAATACCGACACCTCAAATTCGTTCAATTCTTTCAGTCCATTTCCATTATAATCGGTCCAAGAATAAACACCTTGTCCCGGTTGAACTTCTAAATAACTAAATGCTTTTCTAGTTTCTAATCCGCTACCTGCCTCGTAAAAACTGGTCGATTGTAAACTCGATTTCAAAGCTCGAAAACTCAACTCAATTCGATTGACCAAGGTCCGCTCAGGTTTCAAATTGCTCAAAAGGCTATCGCGAATTTCCAACCTTCTGAAACTGGTCGTTGTGCGAAACTGAATATTCTCCCGCTTCGATAAATCCATGCTAAATCCATAACTCTCTGCCCAAGCATATTCTTTCAAATTCCGATTCAACACTCCATCATCCGTTCGAACTCGGTAAAACACATTAAACTTGTTTTTCGATGTGTCTACATTCTGGACAAATACCTGCCGATCAAAAAAGGAATAGGAATTCGAACTTATCGTGTCTTGTAAAACATCTTGCAATAAATTGTGCTCATACTCGTCTTTGTAACCAATCTGTAACCAACGAATATCGCGGGTAAACGTAGTTCGGTGTCGATAAAATAGAGTGCTGTTTTCGCTTCCGCGCGAATCGGTTAAACTTCCCGAATAATTAAGTGCGAATTTTTTATAATTTAAATCTGAATTTAAAGCATGCTGTGTTGCCTGTAATTGCTCGCCTTTGAGAAATGCAGTAAATAAATAATTACTCGTTCCAATGGAACTCTTACTCAAATTCACATTTACTCGTGGTAAGTACTCGGTAGCTGCCGCGGATATTACTTTTTGGAGGTTCCAATCGCGGTCAAATTCCACATTTCTGAAGCGCTCAATCGGACTGAAATATTTATCTACCTGTTCATAGCTTACCGTGCTTACCAATTTCCAAGGAAGGCTATCCTTTCCAAGGTTTTGAGTCTTTTCCATTGCCACCCGAAATGCATATCCTTCATTATTATTATTTCCAATATTGGAAAATGTATTTACATCGTAATTCGAGTACGCAACTTCCGATAATACCTTGAACGATTTGGTAATTCGATACTCGCTTCCAACAGTCACCACCTGCCGTTTTATTGGTGGAATGAGCTGTGTTTTGGGAACATAATTTCCCTGAGGAATTCCATTAACAGGCACAACCCATTTGTAAACCCGGCCATTGGCGATACTATTCACTTGAACATAATCGCCTTTATTCGCGCCAACATTGCTAAAACTAGCTTTGTATAGTGCCGAATCAGGATTGGTCGAGAAAACTAAAATGTTTGAATAAACAGTTCCATTTACAACTGTGTCGCGTTTGTCGTACAAGATCAAATCAGTCGAAAATCCAACACTATCAACCGCTGGAATAAATGCTAATTGTGGATCATCACCGGCTTCTCGGAGAATGAATTTTTGCTCATCGTTTAATTGCTGCTGCAATGGCTGATTTCGGCTATCCTGCTCAGAATACACATGTATTCGGGTAGTTAATTTTCCTTGTTCTACTTCGTTGGCAAAAAACAAAAGAGAACGAGCATAATTCCGATCCGAATATTCAAACTCCACAAAAATTCGCAAGTCTTTCGTAATCAAACGGCGTGATGTAAACGTTAATTCGGCTGAGTTGTAATCAATCACGTAGTCGTATTCCTGTCCGCGTTTGAGCTGTTTTCCATCGATGTAAACTTTTTCCGAACCCGAAAGAATGACAATAAACTGTTCATTATTTGCACCTCGTAAACGATATGGACCTTGGTTTCCCTCAATTCCTTGAATTTGATTTCGATTGAATCTTCCACGTGCAACGGCAGCACTAGCAGCAATTTTTACCTGTGCTGGAGCGAATTTCTTGTCATCCAGAATAGCTGTACTGAATTTCGTTTCGAAACTCCCGCCCTGCAAACGTTTATTGAAATTCATGAAGTAGCTTTCGGGACGAGTAATCTGAAAATCCCCAACAATTAATTTCGATTTTTCATTGGATAGTTGAATGTAAACTCGGTCAAAGTCCTGCAATTGCTGGGTGTTTCCATCGGGTTGAATGGGAATATTGTCGTCTGTAATTGCTGCACTGATGTCGATATCGGAACTTAATTTTCCCGATAATTGAAGATTTAAAGTCGAGTTGACCGATAAATCTTGATTATTTCCCACCGAAATTCCTCGCGAAATAGAGCCTGATTTATTTAATCCATCGAATTTGAGCAGATTTTCGTTGTTTTTAGAAGGTGTATAAACGAATGGATTATAAATACCTCGCTGTTCGGCTGTAGCACGCTGTCGCTTCTTATTTCCAACCGATTCGGTGAAATTGAACGGGAACACTCGGAATTGTATGAGAGCCGAATCTGTTGAGGTGTTTTTTATCCCAGGTTTTCGAATCAACAATCCTTCATCCGCCAGCAAACGAT
>JBIKOC010000128.1:0-5566 GCA_044358335.1 Flavobacteriales bacterium
TATTGAATTTCTCTAAATGTGGAAAAATCAGGGTGCAAATCAATCCAGAAGCCTGTTTTAAGATTCTGCTTGTTTAACCGATTAACTCTTTGTTGACGAATAAGAACGCCTTTTTTATAATCAAAAAGCGAGATTGGAATCTGGTCTTCTGAGAATTCAACTCCTCTTCCATCCTCTTTTCCCTGATTAAAAAAGACTTTTGTCTTCTCTTTTCCTGATTCAAAATATTGAATAGACCATCCTTGCTTTAAATCATCTTGAAAGTATTCTAGATAAGTGGGTTCTCCGGATTCAGAATAGTTAATCTTGGGTCCCGTTTTTTTTCCTTCCTGAAAAGAAATGCTTGTTTTGGGCTTACCTGTATAAGAATAAAACACCCAAATGCTATCTGAAACACCATTACTTAGTTTACCAGTAGATTTGAGTTTACCGTCTTCTGAATAGTTTTTCCAAATTCCGTTAGGCTTTCCATCCTTGGTAAATCCTTCACTAGAGACTGTTCCATTTGGGTAGTAATAAATTACTTTTTCTAATCCGGATAATTCGTTTTGAGCAAATAAGCCGGTAAAGAAAAAAAGTGCTAGCCCAATTAGAACTTTGATTTTCATCTTAATAACCAAAAATTTCTTTTAGGGAAAGGGTTTTAACCTTTCCGTATTTTTCCAGCTTACTTTTAGGAATTCGATCAGAAGATCCTACAATGTAGAGATTAAAAGGCTTCCCTGAAAAATGCGTTTGGTGAAATGCATTTACTTCCGACAGATTCATATTGGGGATTTTATTGTAAACATCCTTTCGGATATCGTAATCAATACCCAATCTTTTAGAAGCTAAATAGTTAAACATGATATTTTCCTTTTGAATTCTATCCGATTCTAATTGACTGATTAATGCCGATTTAGAACCATTAAAAAGCAATTCGGATTGAGGCATTGTTTTTAATAAATCATCCATCGCATATATAGCAGAATCCAATTTATCCGATTGAGTTCCAATATAGGCACCAGCCATATTTGGTTGATTTAAATTGGATGGACGGGAGTAGAAAGCATAACTTGAATATGCAAGTGCTTTTGATTCGCGAATTGTTTGGAATACAACTGAAGACATTCCTCCACCAAAATATTCATTAAAAAGAGCTATGGATGGTTGTTCAATAGGTGTATAAACTCCTGCATTCCGAATCCAACCAATTTCCGCTTGAACCATGTCATAATGAGTGAAGAAAACTTTACGATCGTTGTTTTCAATAGGCACAAATACTTGAGATTTTGGAAGTGGATTTAATACTTCTGGAGTTTTGTGGTATTTATCGACATACTGCTTTAATGATGCTGAATCTAATGAACCATAATAGAGAATTGTATGAGGATAACCGGTTAACGAATTAATTTCTTTAGTTAAGTCTGAAGCTTTAAGTTTTTTAAGTTTTTTAGAACTCAATTGCCATGTTTGTGGGTTTTTCTTCCCAAACCGAGCATAATTACTTAAGGCATTTCTAATAGCGTATTTACTTTGTTTTGCATCAAGACGTTCCTGCAATTCATTCGAAATCATCAAATCTAAAGCAGCTTGATCTGGTTGAACATTTTCTAACAAATGTTCCAAAGTAGAAATTGCGCGTTCAAATTTTTCTTGTGGGCCTGACAAACTCACATATACCTGATCATTACCAGCATAAACATTAAATGAACAAGCCATAGAATAAAATTCTTTCGCTATTTGTTCTGCGTCGAGTTTGTTTGTTCCAGAAAATTGCAACAAGTTAACGGCTTCAGGCAATTTTAAATTACTAAATCGCCCAAATTCAAAAACATAGTATAAACTAAAAAGCGAATTTTCTTTGTTTTTCACTGATAACAATTGAATTCCAGGTTTGATAGAAGTTCGGGTAAAATCCTTTTCAAAATCTAAAAACTGAGGTTTTAATGGTTTGGCTTCATTATCTAAGATGTCTTTAGTGAAATGGGAAAGTTTGTTTCTGTTAACTTCAACAGGAGTAATTTCTGGTTTTTCAATCTTTGAAACAACCGAATCGATTCCTTCCCTTTTATAAACCAAAGAATAGTCTGTGTTTAACCAGGTTTTAGCAAAATTTTGGATTTCGCTTACGCTTACTTTCTGCATATACTCTGATTCAGCAACCACATCAATCCAATTTCGTTGTTGAATAAAGGAATTCAACATTTTAAATGCACGTGAAGAGTTATTTTCATTTCCACTCATTTCGTCCACTTCTTTATTCAGAATAATGGCTTTAAGTGTTTTAGGATCTATCGTTCCAGTTTTTAATGAATCGAGCTGAGCAAGTAATAACTGCTTAACTTCCTCTAAAGTTTGACCTGTTTTCGGTTTTCCTTCCAAGAATAAGACACTGTAATCATGTAAATTATACACTCCAGCAGAAGCACTTAGAACTTTTTGCTTTTTTACCAAATTCAAGTCAAAAATTCCTGCAGAAGAATTACTCAACAACATATCGGTTACTCGCATCAAAGAAGCTTCTTTGCTATTAGCAGCAGGTAGACGAAATCCGATAGTTACAGAAGGACTTTCGGGACCATAAACTGAAATTTCATCTGGTTTATTTAGAGATTTCTCGGGTTTTACAGTTTGAGTTGGGATTGATTTAACAGGAAAATTTCCGAAGCTATCTTCAATTAATGCAAGTGTTTCCTCAGGATCAAAATTTCCAGCAATAGAGATAATCATATTGTTTGGCACATACCAAGTCGAATAAAAATCCCTAATTTTTTGAAGAGATGGATTCTTCAAATGTTCTATGGTACCAATGGTTGTTTGGGTTCCGTAAGTATGATGCTTGAAAAGTGACTTGAATAATGATTCAAAAACTTTATCTCCATCCGAATCGAGTGAAATATTTTTTTCTTCATAAACGGCTTCTAACTCAGTATGGAATAACCGAAGAACAGGATTTCTAAAACGTTCTGATTCAATCGTTACCCAATCTTTTATACGATTTGATGGTATATCATTGATGTAAACTGTCTCATCAAAAGAAGTATAGGCATTAGTACCTTTTGCACCAATATGCTGAAGCATTTTATCGTATTCGTTTGCAATAGCATATTTTGCTGCATCTCCCGAAACCTGATCTATTTCCTTATAAATAGCTTTACGTTTAAAAGGATCCTTTGTATTTCCATACTTAACGTAAAGAGAATCAATCTGATCTAAATATTTTTTTTCCTTTTCGAAGTCCAATGTTCCAAATTTATCTGTCCCTTTGAACAACATATGTTCTAAATAGTGAGCTAAACCTGTTGCATCTTTTGGATCATTTTTACTTCCTGCTCTTACCGCGATGCATGTGTAAACACGTGGTGATGTTTTATTCATCGACATCATGACAGTTAAGCCATTCTTCAAAACATACGTTCGGGCATTTATTGGATCGCCTTTGACGAAAGTGTATTTATATCCATGAGCCGAATCGGATTCAGTTTTTAGTGTTTGTCCAAAGAGGAACGAGGGAAAAAAAAGGAATAAAAAAGAGGAAATGAGTTGACGCATTCAGAGAGTTTTTTATTAAGATTTATAATCCAAGATTTGCCGAAATTTCAAGCATCCGACGAATTGATTTTTCGGCCGGTATGCGAATTTCTTCGAGTATTTGTATTTCGGGGAGTTCGTTTTTCATGCATAAGTACACTTTTTCAAGCGTATTTAATTTCATATGGGGACAATCGTTACAAGCGCATTGATTATTTGGAGGAGCAGGAATAAACGTTTTATTGGGTGAAGCTTTGGTCATTTGGTGGAGAATACCACTTTCGGTTGCAACAATAAACGTGTTTGATTTACTCGATTGACTGTATTTCAAGATAGCAGTTGTAGAACCAATATAATCGGCTAATTCAAGAACTGATTCTTCACATTCGGGGTGAGCTAATAAAAGTGATTCTGGATGACGAATTTTTAAGCGTTGAATTTTCTCCCTTGAAAAAATTTCGTGAACCATACAGGAGCCATCCCAGAGCAACATGTCTCTTCCTGTCTTCTGTATAACCCATCTACCTAAGTTTTTATCTGGAGCGAAGATGATTTTTTGATCTTTTGGTAAGCTTTCAACAATTTGAACTGCATTGGATGATGTGCAAACAATGTCGGTTTGAGCTTTGATTTCAGCTGTACAGTTGATATACGAAATAACCAAGTGATCAGGATTAGCTTGACGAAAGGCTGCAAATCGATCCGGTGGACAACTATCAGCCAAAGAACAACCAGCTCGTAAATCAGGTAAAACAACTTTCTTATCGGGACAAAGGATTTTGGCTGTTTCTGCCATAAAATGGACTCCGGCAAACACAATCATAGAAGCAGGAGTTGAAGCTGCTTGTTGAGAAAGGCCTAAACTATCACCAATAAAATCTGCAATATCTTGAATATCTGCATCTTGGTAGTAATGAGCTAGAATAATAGCGTTCTTTTCTTTTTTAAGTCGATTGATTTCTTCGAATAGATTCAATGAGGGATCAACTTTCTGTTCAAAAACGCCGGCGGAAGAAAAATCTGGATTTGAGTTATACATACTATATAAATCTTTATTTAAGTATTTAAGAAAACTAACTGTAATAGATAGCCTGTTAATACTGTGTGAATTTTGTTTTCCATTTTGTTGCTTTCTATTGAATCGTGTTTTTGTTGACACTAAATTAACAGTATATTACCGTTAAAGTTGATTGAAGTTCAGTGAAATAGTACTTTGTTAACATGCTGTGTATTCTTTATTCATATGATATTTTTCTTTTCTTTTTTTATCTGTAACTGTTAACTGATTGTTATTAGAAAGCTCATCAAATAAGATGTTTTCTACTTGACTTGTATCATCAGTTGTCATAAGGCAACTAATTTCTCAGTAAGTCAAGTGTAAATTGTAAGTACTTACTCCCTTTTCATTAACAAGAGTTAACAGTTTTGATGTTAACATATTTAAAACTCAGCTGCTGATTATCAGTTAGAAATCTTTCACACAAATTTTGCTTTGTTCATTTCTGTTCCCTAAGAGAACTAACTTTGTCAAAAAACAAATCTATGGACATTGCATTGGGATCGGATCATGCCGGATATGAAATGAAATTAAAGGTAAGAGCCTATTTGTTAAATCTAGGACATACTGTTGCTGATTTCGGAACTCATACTTCCGACAGTATGGATTATCCCGATGTGGCACATCCTGTTGCATCAAGTGTTGAAAACAAAGAATGTGATTTTGGTATTTTATTATGTGGAAGTGCAAATGGTGTTGCAATGACGGCAAACAAACATGCAGGAATAAGAGCAGCTATTTGTTGGAAAGAAGAACTTACTGCCCTTGCCAGACAACATAATAATGCAAATATACTTTGTTTACCTGCTCGTTATATAAGTGAACAAGAAGCAGAAAAAATGGTTAGTACATTTTTAACTACTGCTTTTGAGGGTGGACGTCATGCAAATAGAGTGGATAAAGTAGCTTGTTAAGTTTTTAGCTGTTTTTAACACATTACATGTATCATATTACCTTTATTTTCGTTAGTTGATTCAGTACTAACCAATGAATTCA
>JBIKOC010000130.1:0-5555 GCA_044358335.1 Flavobacteriales bacterium
CAAACGCATCCGCATCGATAAAAAAGAATGCTGGCTCATGCCCGCCAACGAACTCTACAAACCCATTCAAGTAACCGCCGAAAACGACTTCCTCATCTGGGGAATCGTCACGCACGTGATTAAATCGTTCTAATGTTTGCCCTCGTCGATTGCAACAACTTTTACGCTTCCTGTGAGCGGGTTTTTCGCCCCGAACTCATCGGTAAACCCATTGTGGTGCTGTCGAATAACGACGGTTGCGTAATTGCTCGCAGCAACGAGGCCAAAGCCGTCGGAATTCCCATGGGAGCTCCGGCATTCGAATACGAGGCGCTGTTTGTGCAACATCAGGTACACGTTTTCTCCGCCAATTTCCCCCTCTATGGCGATATGAGTCAGCGGGTGATGAACATCCTTGGGGAATACACGCCCGATATCGAAATCTACAGCATCGACGAAGCCTTTCTCAAACTCAAAGGTTTCGAACGTTTCGACCTACAGGAATACGGAAAAGACATGCAGCGCCGGGTAACCAAATGGACCGGAATACCTGTCAGTGTGGGAATAGCTCCTACCAAAGCCCTCGCGAAAATTGCCAATCGGATTGCTAAGAAATTTCCGAAGGAAACGAATAGTTCCTATCTCATCAACACCGAGGAAAAACGTATCAAGGCGCTCAAATGGGTTCAGATTGAAGATGTTTGGGGAATTGGTCGCCAACATGCCAAACGACTCCGGCTCATCGGTGTGAAAACAGCCTACGATTTCACTCAGCTGCACGATGCCTGGGTGCAACATCACATGTCGATTGTCGGCCTACGCCTCAAACACGACCTGCAAGGCACGCCTACACTCGATCTCGAACTGGTTCAACCCAAGAAAAACATCGCCACCACACGCTCCTTCGAACGCAACTATACCAAACTCGCCGAACTCGAGGAGCGCGTCGCTACATTCGCTGTTTCCTGTGCCGAGAAACTCCGCAAACAGAAGTCTTGCTGCAATACCATCATGGTCTTTATTCATACCAACGGTCACCGCAAAGATTTACCCCAATACAGCCGGAATATCGTGGTCAAGCTACCTTTCGCTACCAACTCGGGTATCGAACTCGCCAAGTTCGCTAAACAGGCTCTTAAGCATATCTTTCGCGAAGGTTTTCACTACAAAAAAGCGGGCGTGCTCGTGATGGACTTCACGCCACAAGACAAAACCCAATTGCGTCTTTTCGACAACAGCAACGCACTCCACATTCCGCTCATGACGGCGGTCGATAAGATTAACGCGATGTATGGACAGCAGAAGATTCGGCTCGCTGCGCAAGATCAAAAACGTGTGTGGAAAATGAAGCAGGAAAAACTATCGCCCCGCTACACCACCAAACTGAGCGACATCATTATCATTCATACCTGATGTGTTTTCACTCCAAACAATCCAAGACGGCACAAGAGCTGAAAGTCAGGTTTAAAGCTGAATTCCTCCATGAAGAGCAGTATACACCAGGCATCTACAATGGATTTCAGTATCCTCAAACGCCTGTTATCACCCATCTTCATCCCCAAACAATCGAGCTATTAAACTGGGGACTTATTCCTGCTTGGGCAAAAGATTCCAGCTTTCGAAAAAATACCCTCAATGCCCGTTACGAAACAATAGGGGAGAAGCCTTCCTTCCGAAACATCACGCACAACCGATGCTTAGTGCTTGCTGATGGCTTTTATGAATGGCAGTGGTTGGATGAAAAAGGCAAAAAGAAACAGAAATTCGAGATTGGTATTCCGAATGGGGGAGCCTTTGCTTTTGCTGGTTTGTGGACCGAATGGGTAGATAAAACAACCGGTGAAATCCTGAAAACATACACCATTCTTACCACTGAGGCCAATGAATTGATGAGTCAGATTCATAATTCAGCGAAGCGAATGCCTATCATTGTTGACGCACAACATGAACTAGAATGGCTCGAGGGGAAGCCTTTAATTATGGGTAATGCTGATTTAATTGCTGCTCCAATCTGATTCATTTGTACAAAACACTAAACTCAGTCATCCGAATGCGAATCGATTCCGCTAGAAGTTTTATTATTGCAAATAATTACGGCATGAACTCGTATCTTAATGCCTGCAACTTCTCATGAACAACAGGCAACAACTTTTTGAGTCAATTAAGCAGGAGGTTTTCCAATTACTAAAGGAGAAACTTCCCAATCATCTCTATTATCATTGTTTGGGACATACCGAAGATGTGGTAAGAGAATCTGCTCGTATAGCAAAGGCTGAACAACTCAGTAATCAGGAAACCTTGCTTGTTCTTTTAGCTGCTGTATTTCACGACACTGGTTTTATTCAATCACCCAAAGACCATGAGGCTCGGAGCTGCGACATTGCTCGAGAGATGTTAAAACACTTTCCTCTTACTGACGAAGAACTAGATATGATATGTGAAACTATCATGGCTACTAAGATCCCTCAAGCGCCTAAGAGCAAAATTGCTGAAGTGATCTGCGATGCCGATCTTGACTACCTCGGCCGTACCGATTACGATGAAATCAGCGAGCGTCTTTTTCAAGAAATAAAACAAACTAATCCTGATTTTACTCAATCTGAATGGATTAAACTTCAGGATAATTTCTTGAAGGCACATCATTATTTCACAGCTACAAGTCAACTCGAACGAAACGAAATTAAAGCCATTAATCATCAGCGAGTTATTAATCAAATTAACTAGTCAATATTCTGCATACTTATAGTGCAACTAGGCTTGTTGCTCACTAGTCAACATCTAGTTTTGTTCTATACTAATTCAATTCTTGAGCTTAAACGATAGTACATTCTTGTTGAGGATAGTGGAGCAAAACAACAATTAAGTTCTGTTTTAACTCCCGTTTGAAGCCTAATTGGATGAATTAATCTCAGTATACTCGTTAAATTTCTTCGAATTTTCCTATACTTTCGTTCAAAATTGACTTATATGCGTTTTCTTCTGACTTGTATGTTATGCATGAGTTCTCTGCTCTTATTGGCGCAACCGCATCCTTATGGTTGTCAGCATTGGCGTCAATCAGCAGGGAAAGGTCAAGCATTATCTTCCTCATCGAGCAGGAGTTTAAATGAAAGCATCCTTCGAAGTGATACGTTCGACATACTACATTATGATATTGCAATCGATTTAACTGCTTATGGTAGTCAGCAAATTTCTGCTCAAACAGAGATCACCTTTCTTCCAAAAATGTCGAATCTCGATTTCATCCGTTTTGACCTCGTTCGCCTTATTGTCGATTCCGTTAAAAACGAATCAGGCATACTTCCTTTTTCTACCGACAGTCAGTTCGTCAAAGTTCAATATCCTTCAGCACTCACGCTTAATGACACCAATTCTCTTACAATCTATTATCATGGACTTCCTTATCGGGATCCAGTTTGGGGTGGATTTTATTTCGAAAGTGGTTATATCTACAATTTAGGAATAGGCTTATCAACCATTCCTCCCAATTTTGGAAAAGTTTGGTATCCATGTTTCGACTCATTTGTTGAACGAACCACATACTCCTATCATGTGAAAACATCGGGTTCGTACAAGGCTCATTGTCAGGGAACCTTTTTAGGAGAACAGCAATTAGGAGGTGATACAATCATAAGGTCATACGAATTCAATCAGCCTTTACCTACCCATTTATCGGCTATTGCTGCATCTAATTACTTCGATTTAAATTTTACACATAACGGTAATTATGCACCAGTTCCAGTAAAACTCACAGCCAAACCTGCTGATACCAGTGCAATGCGCTCAAAATTCTCTAGTATAGGTTCTGCAATTGATGCTTGTGAATATTGGTACGGTCCAACTGGATGGCCTGGGGTCGGATATGTTCTTACTACAGATGGCGCATTAGAAATTACAGGAAACATAGCCTATCCCGTTTCCATGTTAACTCAAACATCTGCAATAAATCGGAATCTTTATGCCCATGAGTTAGGGCACTATTGGTGGGGTAACTGGATTGCTCCATATAATCATAACGATATGTGGCTCAAAGAAGGTCCAGCCGAATACAGCTCACACCTTACTGCTGGTCAAGACGAAGGACCTGATGCATTTATCAAAGAAGTTAAAGACAATCATGTGTTTGTGTTGAAAACAGCTCATATAAGCGATGGAGGTTATTATGCTTTATCTCCAATACCCGATGAGGTTATCTATGGTGATCATACCTATTACAAAGGTGCATCTGTCATGCATAATTTACGTGGATATATGGGGGATGAATTATTTCGTCAAGCTATGTCGGCAGTTCAAGCCAATCATCCGTATGAAACCATTACTCCTGATCAATTCCGTCAATATTTAGAGGAGGAATCAGGAACATCGCTCCAAGATTTTTTCAATGATCAGGTCTACAAACCTGGTTTCTCCGTTTTTGTAGTTGATTCATTCAACACAACACCTCAAGCCGGAAACTTTAACGTCGATGTTTTTATTCAGCAAAAACTTCATAAGTGTCCAACTTTTTATGGTGTTGTCCCGCTCGATTTAACCGTAGTTGGAGCTAACCGTCAGCGTATGGACTTTCGAATTATAGCAAATGGTCAATTTTCACAAACGAATATTACTGTTCCATTCGAGCCGGTAATGGTTATCTTAAACGGCTACAATCGTTTAAATCAAGCTCGTACTGATTTTGAATCGACATATGTTGATGGACAAACAATTTCAAATGGAATTCTTCCATATTCTGAATTTCGTTTGTATCTCGACACTCTTCCTGATTCTACCTTATTCCGAGTAGATCATATTTGGTCGGCCCCTGATTCAACTTTAAGAACTTCCGATGTATATCAGTTTTCTAACTCACATTACTGGCATGTGGATGGTGTTTGGCCTGAAAATGCTGAAATGCATGCACAATTAAGTTATACAGGAAATACAATTGAGTCGCTGGATTATTCCTTGTTTCACAATTCCGAATCAGAGGCTGTTTTGATTTACCGAGAAAATGCGAGTAAACCTTGGCATGTGTATGAAGACTATACCATTGTTACGGGGTCATTAACAAATGGATTAGGCACTATTAAAATTGATAAATTAAGGAAAGGTGATTTTGCATTTGCCAACGGTAATATTTTAGCTGGAATCGATGTAAATAATCCAATGACTAATCCTGTAAATGTTTATCCCAATCCAGTCAGTAATCAATTGACTGTGCAGATTCCAAATAGTCAAAATGACAATCTTATTTTTTCAATTTATAATCAAGCGGGAGGATTAGTAAAACGAGAAAGTCGAGCAACTAATTTGACAAATGAATTCAAGTTTGATGTTTCCAATTTCGATTCGGGATTATACTTTTTTGTGGTTAAAAACAATTCAGGAAAACACACTTACTTTCGAAATTTCATCGTTTCTCATTAATCACACTTTCTATCGCTAATCAAACTCATCCTAATTTTGAATATGATTTATTTGTTGGTATAATACTTAATTATTATCAATCAATTTCTCAACCTGATTCCCCAAAAGAATACGCTAAATACATCCAAATAAACATACATAGCGAAATAATTCAGTTTAGTTTCGATCAT
>JBIKOC010000434.1:0-5555 GCA_044358335.1 Flavobacteriales bacterium
CGCTTGGTAGTACTAAATGACGAGACGTTTGAAGAGAAGTATTCTCTCAAATTGTCTCAGCTCAATCTCTTTACTGCTCTCGGTTTGTTGTCAATTGTATTAATCATATTAACCACATTTGTCATTGCATTTACCCCTCTTCGTGAATACATCCCAGGATATTCCAGCGATGTGCGAATGCGAAGAAATTTGTTGGTACTGGCCGAAAAAGTTGATTCGTTAAAAAAATCAACTCAAGACAAAGATGCTCTTTTGGATAATATTCGTCGGGTGATGAATGGAAATGTGCAAACGGGACCAACTAAGCCTCGGCAAAGCACAAAACCCGATATGAATGCCGTAAAACTTACAGCGTCAGAAAAAGAAACTCAGTTTCGGGAACAAGTTGAAGAACAAGACCGTTACAACTTGAACAATGCGATGAGCGACACACGTATGAGCGAAATCAGCAATTACTATTTCTTTACCCCACTTAAAGGAAAAGTAACAACCACGTTCAATCCAGCCTTGAAACATTATGGAATTGATGTAGTTGCCCCTAAAAATGAAGCAGTTAAATCGACTTTAGATGGTACTGTTATTTTTGCTGGATGGACTAGCGAAACTGGACATGTGATTCAAATTCAACATTCGAATAACTTGGTTTCGTTGTATAAGCATAATTCGGTATTACTGAAAAAAGAAGGCGAAGAAGTGAAAGCGGGTGAAGCAATTGCCATTACAGGAAATTCGGGTGAGTTAACCACTGCACCACATTTGCATTTTGAGTTGTGGTACGATGGAAAACCAATTGATCCTCAGGGCTTAATGGTTTTCTAAAATTTGCTTCTGATGAAAAAGGAAGTCCTAAAGCACTTAAAAAAGAAGACTCGGGAAAGTTTAGGTCCGGTGCCACCAACGAAAGTTGAACCATCCGAAAAGGACTTTAAACGAAAGCCGAAACACCCGAAAAAAGATAGCTTTCAAGAAGATTAATCAGCGATCTTACTTTTTTTCCATTCGTCAGGAAAATACCGGAATAGCCAGATGAGGATTGAAAGCAATCCTGCCGAAAAGAAAATCAGGCAATAGTTTTTTATTCCCAAGAGGAAAAACTCATCACACATCCAAATGGAATTTGCTGTAATCCAACAGGCAATAGCCAAATTGGGTAGAAATTCTTTAGGATTTTCTCGCGTTTTGATTGCTAGATATAAGGCTAGACTTACTGTTGGGAAGATCATCAGTATTCCTATAGGTTTCCACGACAAAGCCCAACAAGCATCTTTGATTAACCAAAAAGGGAGGTGCAGATTTTCTAATAAGCGATTTCGCATGTGCCAAAATACTTCAAGTTTCTTTATTAGCTAAGGTTTTCAACATGCAAGCATTGACAAGTTTAATCTTACATCGTTTTGAATCCCTGTTCTATCAAGCAATTTTGAAGAAGAATTGGGGCAACTCGCCCTGTTCGAATAATATACAATTTGCTTATGATTGAACGACGACTCGTTTCTGAAGCAACTGTCTTAACATTCATCAGCAAGAAGTGCTGGAGTGTTATTTTGCTTCTGCTGTTCTGTTCCTTTCAAGGTTTTTCCCAAGAAATCTGTGATAACGGAATCGACGATGATGGCGACAACTTAGTTGATGTTTTCGACCCAGATTGTCCCTGCGACGATCAAACACTGCTTTGCCAGCCATCCTGCGAGTATGCGGTTCCGGGCGGACCATTGAATTTTACTACTCAGTGGACTAGTTCGGATACAGTTCCTAACTACCAAACACCCTTGGTAGCTGATATTGACAACGATGGTGTACCCGAGGTAATCATCATGTCGGCAAAGAACAACGTGCTTCCTGATCCGCGGCGCGCGAAGGATTTATATATTATTAATGGGGCAACAGGAGCTACCGAATTAACTATTTCTACACCCTATATGGCTTGGGTTGGTCCCGATCCTTATGCGGTTGCTGATATTGATGGAGATGGATTTGGAGAAATTATTATTGCATCTATCGACCATTCCGATAATGCTGCAGGAGATCGACGCTATCTATATTGTTACGAACATACGGGTGCACTTAAGTGGAAATCAGATGTTCAGTATGGATATGCAGGTATAGCTCGTTTTGGTAGTTCGGTTGGTATTACCGATTTCAACTCCGATGGTGTTGCAGAGGTATACATATATAACCAGATATTTAATGCAACTACAGGTGTTCTTCTAGTAGAAGGTGGCGCTGCTGGAGGAAAAGCTATTATGACTCAACAAAGTTGGGGAGATGTCGCCAATCCAGTTGCTGCGAATTTAACTACAGACTCTGGTCTTGAGCTGGCTTGTGGAAACACAGTTTATAACGTAACACTTACCAATACCAGTGGAACGGCAGGCAATAGCATGACCCCTATTACTTTACCAGGTTTTGCCGATGGATACACCTCTCTTGCCGACATCGATCTAGATGGAAATCTCGATTTGGTTGTTGCCACCGAAGGTTCTACTGCAACTCTATATGTATGGAATCCTGGAAATGGAACGCCATCTCTTTTGGCATCCGTCTCTCTTCCCAACACAGGAGGAAACTGGATTGGCGTTCCATTCATTGGTGATATGGACAAAGATTGTCAACCCGAAATTGGTGTTACTCGTGCTAGGCGAGTTTATGCACTCGATTATAATGGTTCAGCAACGCTAAGTTCAAAGTGGACATTGGTTACAACCGACGCATCTGGATTCACAGGTATTACGATGTTCGACTTTAATCAAGACGGTACTCAGGAGCTAGTTTATCGAGATGAATCAACGCTTAGAATTATAGACGGTAGCGGAACATCTCCAGTTACGGTAGGTACAAACCCATGTTCTTCGGGAACCGGCTCTGAAATGCCTGTTGTGGCCGATGTAGATGGCGATGGACAAGCAGAAATCTGCGTTACCTGCGCTGTAAATGGAGTTTCTCTTGGAAAAGTTAATGTATTCTCTGCTCAAGGTCAGGCTTGGGCACCATGTAGAAGCATTTGGAATCAATACAGCTATTTCAATGTAAACATCAACAACAATCTAAGTATTCCACTTCAACAGCAACAACATCAAGTCTTGCTCAGCAATGTTACTTGTCCATTTTTTACCTGTAGCGAAAATCGCCCTTTCAATAGCTTCTTAACTCAAGCTACTTTTTTAACCCAAGAAGGATGTCCGGTTTATCCAGCTTCCGATATCGCTCTTTCCATTCTCAACACTGCTTGTAATGGTTCAGGAGAATACGATATCACACTAGAAATTGAAAACGTTGGTGCAGCTCCTTCCGATTCGGGTTACCCTATACGTTTCTATGCGGGCAATCCATTTACATCTGCTGCCACATTAATTCCAGTACTTAGTGGACCGAACGGAACTTTATTAGATCTAAATCCAGGAGATACCGAGACCATTTCCTACTCGCTCGATATCCTAGCTCTTCCTAAACCATTTAATTTGTTTGTCATCTTAAATGATGAAGGGCTGTTAACTGCTCCATTTTCTTTCCCACTAAGCACGCTTCCGGAATGTAATTTCTCCGACAACGTTGCTTCCGTTTCTAATGTCGATTGCTGTCCGTTTGGTGATTTGGCGATCAGCGGATTTACTCCTGCAACAGCCACATTCTGCGCAGGAGGTTCTTCCGATTTATCGGTTAATGCAAGTAGTGCTGTCGGATTAACTTCAGCCGTTTATACTTGGACTTTCCCAGATGCCTCAGTCATAACGGGCGATACTATACAAGCTGATCAAGGCGGAACGTATTCGGTTTCGGTGAAAGATAATGCTCAATGTATTGTTACATCAACCGTTAACATTACTGAAGTTGCCAATCCAACAACCGCCGCAGCTGGAAATGATCAAACAATCTGTGAAGACAATACATCACTCGAAGGAAACATTCCTGCAGTTGGAACCGGAACGTGGACGCTAGTAAGTGGAACCGGAAGTATCGTAAATTCTTCC
Source organism: Flavobacteriales bacterium (assembly GCA_044358335.1). Lineage (GTDB taxonomy): Bacteria > Bacteroidota > Bacteroidia > M30B66 > M30B66 > CALQRR01. The sequence goes on from JBIKOC010000434.1 coordinate 3,969, forward strand.
TCTGCAACAAGTGCCGTTACAGGAATTTCCATTGGAACCAGCATATTCCGTTGGGCTATTTTAAATGGTGCTGATTGCCTGTCGGAAGACACGGTCGTAGTTACGCGAATCGATCCTCCAAGCACTTCCATCGCCGGAGCTGATCAATCGATTTGTGTGGACGTAGTTACTTTAGCTGCAACCGCTCCAACAATTGGAACAGGAAGCTGGAATCTTGTATCTGGCGCAGGAACAATTACCGATGCATCTTCCGAAACAACAACAGTAAACGGTCTTGCCATTGGTGCAAACGTATTTCAATGGACGGTTAATAACGGCGTTTGTCCTGCATCAACCGATCAAGTAACAATCACTCGTTCGGCTGAACCAAGTTTAGCAGAAGCCGGTTCGAATCAAACCGTTTGTCTTTCAACTGCCAGTATGGGTGCTTCAACCTTAATAGTTGGAACCGGACAGTGGACCTTGGTAAGCGGAACAGGAAGCTTTGCTGATGATACTGATCCAGTAACTCAAATAACTGGACTTTCTCTTGGAACAAACGTGTTCGAATGGACTGTTACAAACGGAAGTTGTGCTGCATCAACCGATCAAGTTGAAATTGTAAGAAACGAACTACCTAGTCAAGCTACCGTTGGTCCCGATCAAGTTATTTGCACAACAACAGCGAACTTAACTGCAACGGCACCGACAGTTGGTACTGGAGCATGGACTTTATTAAGTGGCACAGGAACAATTTCTGATGCGACTTCTGCAAATACAAGCGTAAGTAATTTAGGTACAGGTGTTAACGTATTCCAGTGGATTGTTAGCAATGGAGTGTGTTTGCCAAGTGTAGCATCGGTTTCAATCACTCGAGATCTTCCTCCTTCATCAGCGTTAGCTGGAAACGACCAACAACTATGTGCCGACCTTACTCAATTGGAAGGAAATAGCCCATCTCTTGGAACGGGTGCTTGGACTGTCATCAGCGGAAGTGCCACATTTGATGATGCTTCTTTACCAACGGCATCCATCAGTGATTTAATCCCAGGAACAACAGTGTTGCAATGGACGATTAGCAATGGTGTTTGTCCAGTTAGTTCTGATCAAGTAAATATTCTAATCGACGAACCTGTTTCTATTCCTGATGCAGGAGCCGATTTCTCCGTTTGTGCATCAACGGCAACACTTGTGGCAGTTACACCTGTTGTGGGAACTGGAACTTGGACGCTTATCAGTGGAACAGCTAACATTAATGATGCGAGTTCTCCTTCAAGTGGGTTAACTGGTTTGGTCATTGGAACAGCAGTTCTACGTTGGACTATAACCAACGGAACGTGTACTGCATTCGACGAAGTTTCAGTTACACGAACAGCACCACCTGATCAAGCTGTTGCTGGCGCGAATCAAGAATTATGTAGCAGCTCCACTCAATTAACTGCAACTCCAGTTGTTACCGGAATTGGAAATTGGTCGGTAAATTCAGGCGCTGCAACATTTACTGATGCTAGCGATCCACTTGATTTAGTTACTGACTTAACTGTAGGTGTTAATGAATTAATTTGGACAGTTAGCAGCGGAGTTTGTCCTTCATCTACCGATACTGTT
>JBIKOC010000131.1:0-5545 GCA_044358335.1 Flavobacteriales bacterium
ATATTCAGAATAAAAAATTACAACAATTGCTATTACTAAAATGGCAATTTCCCACATGGAGAATTTTTTTATCATAATTATTTAGTTTTTGTGAGTGTCAATTTTTCGAATATTAATCCCACTAACAGTGATTTATCAGTTTATAAAAAACATTCTTATTTTTCCTTTATTTTTAACTTCAATCTCACCACGATATGAGGAAGTAAAAGTGTCTTTTATTCTGTCACATGTAGTTTGACTAATATTGATTTTACCAATTTCACCCGAAGATTCCATTCTGGCAGCAACATTAACTGCATCTCCCCAAATGTCGTAGACAAATTTCTTATGTCCAACTATTCCTGCAACAACAGGACCTGTGTGGATTCCAATGCGAATATCAAAGACAGGTAAATTTAGCGGAATTCGTTTAGTACGTTGTTCGTTCATAAACTCCAATATTTCTTTTGCCGCTTTTACCATTTCAACGGCATGAGAGTCTTTATAAATAGGCAAACCACTAGCTGCCATATAAGCATCTCCAATTGTTTTGATTTTCTCAATGCCGTATTTTTCCATAATCAAATCAAATCCGCGAAAATAATCATCAATCAATTCGACTAATAGTCCAGGTTCTAGATTTTCTGCAATTGTTGTAAAGCCCTTAAAATCGGTAAACATGACAGTAACGTCGGAGTAAAAACGAGCTTTCACTACTCCAAACTGCTTCAGTTCTTGCGCCGTTTCAAAAGGTAAAATATTTAGCAAGAGTAAATCGCTTCGTTGAAGTTCTTCATTAAGTTTTTCGTTCTTTTCGGCTAATTGAAGAGTCCGTTCTTGAACACGCTCTTCAAGCTGAAGGTTTTGCATCTTTATAAGCGTAGCATTTTCTTGAGCATGTTTGATAGCCTCTTCCTGAGCAATTATCCTTTTCTGAGTTTCTTCTTGAAGTTCTTTTTTTATTTCAATAGCGTTTAGCGAGCTAACTAAATCTTGTTTTGTCTTCTCAAGTGTGATTTCTAAGTCTGAAAAATCAATCGGTTTTGTAATAAAATCGAAAGCTCCATTATTCATTGCTGTACGGATATTAAGCATATCACCATAAGCAGAAACAACCAAAGAGCGAATAGGTCTATCAATTAAAGCTATTTCACTGAGTAATTTAAGTCCATCCATAACTGGCATATTGATATCTGTAACAACAATATGAATATCCTCAAACTGCTTTATTTTCTCAAGTGCAATCAAACCATTTCCAGCAAACTCCAATATTAAATTTTGTTCTCTGACTTGCCTGCGGAATCGCTGTCTAATAAGCTCTTCCATATCAGTTTCATCATCAACAAATAATATTCTCCAATCCATACAAATTATAAATATTGAAACAATTTGTCTTCTAGCAATTTGAAATCTACGGGCTTTACAATAAAATCGTCAGCCCCAAATGATTTCGCTTTATTCATGTTCTCACTATCCCCATATGCAGAAACCATAAATACTTTTATTTCAGGCTTCAACTCCTTCACCTTCAAAAGTAGTTCAAAGCCAGTCATTTCAGGCATATTAATGTCAGACAAAATCAACATACAATCAGATTCATTTACCCCTGAAAGTAATTTAAGAGCGTCAAATGCTGAATGTGCGAAAATCAATTCAATACTTCCTGCTTTGATTTGTTTTCTAAATCTTTGCATGAACATATCCTTCACATCTAATTCATCGTCAACAACTAATATTTTCATGATTTTACTGGTATTTCAATTATGAATTCAGTGAAATTATTAACCTCCGATTCTACAGACATCTTTCCTAAGTGATCTTTAGTAATGATATCGTAACTCAAAGACAAACCAAGTCCTGTTCCTTCACCAGTTGGTTTTGTTGTAAAAAATGGTTGAAAAATCTTATCCTTGATATTTGCAGGAATTCCTCCACCATTATCTCGAATCGAAATAAATATTGAGTTGGACGTTTCCTTTGTAGTGATTTTCACTTGAGGATTATAATTTTCCATGCCATCTTTTTTGGAACGATCATTAACAGCATAAAAAGCATTATTCAATAAGTTTAGAATAACTCTGCTTAAATCTTGAGGAATCACAGGGACTTTTGAAATATTAGGTGCAAAGTCAACTGCTAAAGCACAATTGAAATCTTTAGCATTCGCACGCATGCCGTGATATGATAAATCAAAATATTCTTGGCATAATGCATTTAAATCGGTAAGTACTTTTTCTTCCGATTTCCCTCTTGAATGTTGAAGCATTGTGGCAACAATTGAATCTGCTCGTTTACCATGATGAGCTATTTTACCTAAGTTGCTTTTTAAGCTTACAAGTATATCCGCTTTATCTTCCTCATCAGTTGATTCAATATACTCGTCAATTAACTCTATCGAAAGAGATGAGAAGTTGTTTACAAAATTGAGAGGGTTTTTAATTTCATGAGCTATACCAGCGGTCATTTGCCCCAATGATGCCATTTTTTCGGCATGGATTAATTGAGTTTGAGCAACATTACGTTCAGATTCGGCAACAGCAAGTGCATTAACCATTCGATTAAATGCTTTTCCAAGTTCTCCTATTTCATCTCGTCCTCCTAGTTTAACTTGTTGAGAGCGATCCCCTTCACCAACACGAATTGCAGCATCGCGAAGAGCTAGAACTGGAACTGAAATACTTTTGGCAAGAAGAAAACCAATAAAAACCCCTACAACTAATACAATAAAACAAACGAATAAAGAAGTATTTCTAATCTCCTTTTTACTGGCAGTAATTGCATTTGTATGCATTCCAAGTATAATTTTACCGCTCAAGGTTGGCGTTTTAAACACAGCGGTTTTTATAATCATGCTATCGCTGGAGGCAACATTATCGGGAACTTTAAAACCTAATGGGCGAGAGAAATTCATTTGTGAAGCTCCCTCTTCATCAGAAATCATTGAAACGAAAACAAACTCATCATTTTTCTCAACGAATTCCATTGCAGTGTTTACCCCTTCATAATTTTGATCAGTTAGGGCTATGCGAACTCCAAGGGCTACAGTATTACTGAGATTTTGAACTTCAGTATTGAAATTATTGAGAAGTGTTTTTTGCTGTTGTTCAGGAAAATATATAAGAATAAAAAAAGCAAACATTAAAACTACAGAAAATACAGTGAACCAAATCTTCGATTTAAGCGATAGTCTGACCATAGATACTTTTTAAAAATTCTTTTTTCCATCAATTAAAACAACTTGCCCTGATTTAACAGGATAACTTGCCTCAACAATTCCGATAGCACCTGGATTCTCGGCGATATAATTTTCTACATCTAAAGAACTACCATAAAACATAGGAGCTTTAGCCTTGCCTTGAAACACAAGGGCCAACCAGTATTTGTTTAATTGATCACCGCTCATTCCTAAAACTTTACTAGCTGTAGCATTACCTACTGAAGTATTTGCTTTCATGAATGCGATAGACACTTTAGTTCCATCTGACCAACGCTGTTTATCACCTTGCATGATGGTTTTTAATCCTTGCATTGTCATGGTAGGGGGTACCCCTTTCTCATTGGCTATGACTTTTATTGAAGGTAAATCGTTTACAGTTACCGGGGAATTTAAACTGGTTAGCAATAAAAAGCTGATGCTAATTAATGACCAACTAAATATCTTTTGAAAATATTTTTTCATAATTAATACCATTAGAATCCTACCGCGAATTGAAAATTAATTGAATTTGTTTGTGAATGGAAGTGAGATGAGTGGTTCGATTCAGAAGTATTTGCTGCCTGGCTTTCTAAATAACTGAACTCCAATTTAATTACAGCTAAATAATTAATCTCATATCTAATACCAATTAATGCTCCTCTTTTCTTTAAATTACTAAAAAGAACTTCTCTGGAATTAAAATTTAACACATCTAACATGAAATAAGGAACAAGCTTCTCCTTTATTCTATAACCTGAATAAATATATCCAGTAGGACTTACCGGCGTTCCTGTAGAATCGTTTTTATTTATAGCTACAGATGATTCAGCTAATAATTCAAATTTATTTCCAAAGTAGGAAACATATGCACTGTATAGCGATTGATTAACATCACTTTTCCCGACAATCGAACTATGGTGAAGCGAAGCTCCTGCAGGTATATCATCATGATAATAGTTCAAACCTAATTTCATTCCATCTATCGGCTTTATACTAACACCTAACAAAACAGATTTCATTTTATTAAAGTCGACTGCATCATTCGATGCTTCTCCGTTACCAATTAGTGCATCGTAACCGAATCGAAGTTTTCCTAAATTTTGACCTTGAAGATGTAAACCAGTAGTATGAATTGGAATAACGCCTTCACTAAATAATGAAGGACGAAAGATTGTAGGAAAAAACACCCTACCATGATGATAGGTATCATTCCAATAATTCACTGGAGTATGGTGTTTCCCCACTAAAATATTGTGATTTCCCTTAATATTATACTTCAATATTATTCGTTCGATACTAATATCGAATTTTGTAGGAGAATTATTTGAAAACTTAAAGACCGTTTCTCCTAAAAATGAGATGCGATCTGAAATGTCAGAAGTAATAAACAAATCTTGCTCTCCTAATGAAAAATTTGCTTGATCGTTTCTATATGAAGTAACGAAATCAGCAAAACCTCGAATCTGTGTGTCTTGGCAATTGGCATTAGTTGAGATGTGAAGCATTATGTATACAGCAATAATGCACAAGCGAAAAGTGTTAAAAGAACTTTTAATCAAGTAGTTAAAACCATTTAAATTCATAATCATTATTTAGAATTATACAAATAAAAGCAAAAAGAAGGGATATATTTTTATTTACGTCAAATATAGGCACTAACAACCATACGATTCGATTTTGGTTCTATGTAATTTTAACAGTGCAAAATATTTATTCGAATCTTATCATAATACCAATACATGCTATGTAATAGTATTATTTGAAATAGTCATTTGTCTGGTTGACTTTTGAGTTTATTATTTTTATCTCAAACAATGAGATATAGATATTAAAACATATTATAAATAAATCATTCATATTACCTAAGACGTGTTAATTATTTTTCTAGTTACAAAATTTATCAAACGAAAAAAACCACTTGGGTTCCTTTTTAAAATAAATATATACAAATAAAGAAGTTAAAATATAGACAATGAAGAAGGCTCACAATACTTTTTTCGAACATTCTGCTCAGATAATTATTTTCTAATTGAATTCGAAACATACCCTCGCCGATCAGACCTAGGCATTGCATAAATCAGTTTAAAAATCTAATTTTCAACTTAATATTAGAGACATACACAAGTTCTGATTATTGGAATATGCATTATACTTTATTTAAGATTATGAGTAAATTTTATGGGCGCAATTGCTTTATTCATAGGAATTTAAAATCAAGGATTTAAACTCCCAAATTGACTTTTGGTAAACGTTCAAATAATAGAAGAATGATATCAATGTTTTGGTAATAATTATCAATTTAAAAATACACAATGGTTAACTTAGATTCGATTTATTTAATTATTTTTCAAACGTAAAATGATATGTAAC
>JBIKOC010000435.1:0-5537 GCA_044358335.1 Flavobacteriales bacterium
CGTGTCGGAATCAATTTCTCCTGTCACATGAACATCGAGTTCGTAATTATGACCGTGGTAATTAGGATTGTTGCACTTACCGAAAATCCGTTTGTTGGTTTCATCATCCCAATTTGGATTATGAAGTCGGTGAGCGGCATTGAAATGTTCTTTGCGAATTACAGTAACGTTCATAAGTAGGGAAGGAAACGGAGGTTTGTTTATTTTGTTCATTCGGGAAGATATTTACATCCAATCCGAACCGTTTTGAAAGATACAGGAAATCGCAACCTTTTCGGAACATGCTTGTTCGAGGCACATGTCAATCGTTAATCCTATTCAATTATTTAAGCGAGCAAGCCAAGTAAATCTTCCCGAAAGTGCCGATGTGGTGATATTGGGTTCGGGTTTAGGAAGCTTAAGTGCAGCTGCTGTTTTAGCTAAGCAAGGAAAACAGGTTGTTGTTTTAGAACAGAATTATTTACCTGGCGGATGTGTGAGCTCATATTTCCGCCAAGGAACGATTTACGAAACTGGCGCAACGACTTTAGTTGGTTTAGATGAAGGAATGCCATTGTGGGATGTGTTGAGAAGAACAGGAATTTCAATCGAAGCGCAGCGATTGGATTTACCCATGCAAGTGATATTGACGGATGGAACGATTGTACGTCGGTATAATGATTCAGAATTATGGATTGCCGAGGCGGAACGAGTTTTTGGATCGAAAGGACAGCGTGCTTTTTGGGAAACGTGTATTCGTTTGAGCCAGCAAGTTTGGGATATTTCCATTCGACAACTCAGCTTTCCTCCTGCATCAGTAGCAGATATTCTTGGATGTATCAAAAGTGCGCGAATAAAGGATTTAAGTGCACTGCCTTTTGCATTCAAGACTATTCACGATTTGTTAGTTGAATTTGGATTGGATTCGAATGAGTCATTTGTAGCTTTTGTGAATGAGCAATTGATGATTACAGCGCAGAATACTTCTAGTGAAGTGAACGCCTTATTTGGTGCAGCATCGCTATGCTACACACTCGTTGGAAATTACTATGTGCCTGGCGGAATGATTCGTTTGATTGCTCCGTTTGTTGAGTTTATTGAACAAAATCGGGGAGATGTGCTTTTGAAAACACTTGTTTCCTCAATCAAACGAGAAAATAATCACTGGGAAACCCACACGGATAAAGGAATTATTCGGAGTCGAGCAGTTATTTCAGGTTTGCCGGTGAATAATCTTGTGGAATTGTTGCAGGATGAAAAATCGAACCGAAAACTGAATCAGAAATTAATGCCAGTTGATAGCTTGAATGGTGCAATACAGCTCAGTTTTATTTACCATGAACGCAAGCAAGTGTCGTGTTTACACCAACAAATTCATCTTAGTGAATCACTCGGTTTTGAAGGTTCTGGGAGTATTTTTATTAGTAAAAGTGATACCGACGATCGATTACGAACGGAGTCGGGTGAGGGCGTTTTGTCGGTAAGCATGCATTACAGATTGGGCCAGAATAACACAGTTGATAAGGAACGTATAAAGTTAGTTATACAAGCAATTTTGATTCGGGAAGGGTATTTTGACGCGGATGATATTATTCGGATAAGCGCATCAACACCAGCTTCTTGGGAAGAATGGACTATGCGAAAAGGAGGTTTTGTAGGAGGGTATCCACAACGAAAAAACATTAAACCTTGGCAGATGATTCAAGCCCGAGTTGGGAAAGGTCTGTATGTTTGTGGAGATAGTGTATATCCCGGACAAGGAATACCCGGAGTAGCATTAAGTGGGCTCATAGCAGCTAAAAAGCTGGTTCAAGACGGGTATTGATTTATCTTATTCAAACGTATAAACGGGGAGGTGTTTTGCCTGTTAAAGCGAAAGGAGGAATACTATATTTGTTAGTCTGCGCTTCGCAGGTATTCACCTCTTTTTAGATTGCTTATGAAAAAAAACCTTTTACTTTTTGCTTTGAGCGCTATTCCTTTGCTTAGCTGGGGACAAACCCAACTGAGTCCACAGGTTTTTTCGTCTCAGGGAGGAGATTTCAGCAATGCCCAGTTTGGAGTGTCTTATACGATTGGAGAGATGTCGTCTGTTTCGACTATTTCTAATGGTAATTTCACCCTAACACAGGGATTTCATCAACCGGATAAATATCAGATTGCATTAGTGGAATCGATTGATGCCAGTTGGAATGCGGAAGTTTATCCTAACCCGGCAGACGAGCAGTTATCGTTGAAACTCTCTTCGGAGAAGATGCTTGATTTGACACTTGATTTATATGATGCAGAGGGCCGAAAAGTGATGGCTAGTCGCAAGTTGAATCAGATTCCTGGTACACAAACTTACACCGTAGAAACATCCGATTTAGCAGCTGGAGCCTATTTGCTTCGCATGACAAGTGCCGATGGTAAGCACCAACGCAGCTTCCGGATTACAAAATTGAATTCCTGACCAAATTTTACACTATACCATGAAAAGAAATTTCCGTTCACTTCTCTTAACACCTGCTTTGGGGCTTATGCTCTTAGCTGGAACTGCTCAGGCACAATCGCCTGTGCCTAATGGAATTAATTACCAAGCTATTGCTCGAAATTCGTCAGGTAGCGTTTTTGTTAATCAAACCATTAGCGTTCGAATTTCAATTTTACAAGGATCTGCAACAGGTCCTGTTCAATATTCCGAAAATCACACTGCTATTACCAATGCTTTTGGGTTATTCACCTTTAAAATTGGTGGAGGAACAGCTTTAACTGGAACATTCGAAGACATTACTTGGAATACAGCTAACCAATACGTAAAAGTTGAGGTTGACCCAACTGGCGGCACAAACTATACAACAGTTGGAACTAACGAATTACTATCTGTACCATACGCTCTTTACTCTGAATCATCTGGAAACGGAGGAACAGCTGGCCCTCAAGGTCCTGCTGGCCCTGCTGGTGCTGATGGACAAGATGGAGCAACTGGTCCTGCTGGAGCAACTGGTCCCGCTGGCCCTGCTGGTCCTGCCGGTGCAGATGGACAAGATGGAGCTACCGGCCCTGCTGGAGTAACTGGTCCTGCTGGTCCGCAAGGTATTCAAGGTCCTGCTGGTCCCGGAAGTGGTTTGAATTGCTGGGATACTGACGGTGATGCTGTTCAAGACCTTTCAGAAGACGTGAATAATGACGGATTTTGGAATGCTCTAGATTGCCGTGGAGCTCAAGGTCCTGCTGGTCCAACTGGTGCAGTTGGTCCTGCCGGTGCTGATGGAGCCGATGGTGCAACTGGTCCTGCTGGTGCAACTGGCCCCCAAGGACCTCAAGGTATTGCTGGAGTTGCTGGCCCACAAGGTCCTGCTGGTGCACAAGGAGCAACTGGTGCTACTGGATCAACCGGATTAACAGGTCCTGCTGGTCCTGCTGGAGCAACTGGCGCTACTGGATTAACTGGTCCTGCTGGAGCAACTGGTCCCGCTGGAGCAACTGGCCCAACAGGATTAACTGGAGCAACTGGCCCTGCTGGTGCTACAGGAGCTACTGGTCCTGCCGGTCCACAAGGCCCTGCTGGAGCTGGAGGAACATTGGATCAATCGTATGATTTTGGTGGAGCTGGAGCTGGTCGTAACGTTACTGCTGATACTGGTCCTGTGAATGTAACTCTTCCAAACGGAACGGGAACACTCACTTCGATAGCAGTTCAAGTGAATGTAACTGGCGGAAGTGGAGTTGGTTTATTAGGAGCAAATACAGTTGCTGCTAACCCTTATTCAGTTATTGAATGTGCCAACAATACTACAGCAACAAACAGTGCTGCAATTTTAGGTATTGGAACAGGAGCAAGTCCCGGAATTGTAGGGGAAATGGATGCAACAGGAACTTCATTCTCTGCAATTTTAGGTAACAACCTTCGAACAACAGGTGGTGTAGGTGTGAGTGGTGTAGGTTTCCAAGGAACATCAGGAGAATCGGCTAGAACAGGCGGTTCAGGAGTTTATGGTTTGCATACACAACCTACTTTAGGAATTAATGTGGCTACAGGAATTGTAAATCCAGGTGTTACGGCATTAGGATATTATGGAGTTCTTGGACAAACGGCTCAGCCAGCTGGTTCTGGAGTATTTGGTTTGAATACTGCGCCGGATGATGGTATTAATGATATTGCCGGAGTAACTGGTAATGGAGGATTTGTTGGAGTTTTAGGTACATCAGATGTAGGAAACTATGGTGTTGCTTCTTTAACAAGCATTTTGGCTTTGGTTGATTTGGCTTCTGTGGGAACTAAAACATTTATTATTGATCACCCTCTTGATCCTGAAAATAAATACCTGAAACATTTTGCGATGGAATCGAATGAGGTATTGAACGTGTATCGTGGAAATGTGGTATTAAGCAATGAAGGAAAAGCTATTGTTACCATGCCTAATTATTATGATGGCATCAATATCAATTGCTCATACATCTTAACTGCAGTAGGAGCGCCAGCCCCGGGGATTTATGTAAGTAAAGAAATGGCGAATGGAACATTTGAAATTTCGGGTGGACCAGCTAATGGCAAAATTTCTTGGCAAGTAACAGCAGAGCGTAACGATTTGTATATGCAACGTTACCCTGAATCTAAAAATGCTGAGCCAGCTAAGCCAGCTAACCGTCATGGTCGTTATCTACGTCCAGAGCTTTATGGGCAACCTGATTCTCAACGTATGTTCAATTCACCAATTCTTGATAAACAAGTAGAATTGAAAGAAGCCGGTAAAACAACCGAAACTCAAAAACTTTCTACTTCGAAACGATAAGTTGTATTTATCATTGAGAAGGCCGCGTTCTGAGATAGGACGCGGCTTTTTTGTTTTTATGTGTATTGAGAATGCTTCAGAAAAGCCTTCGAATTAGCGTTTAGAAGAAGTGGTAAGGATTGAGCAAAGAGCCCGCACGAAGGAGGACTCGGAGCGAAAGCCTGGTCACCACCCTAATTGTTATTCTTGGAGCTTAATGCGATGACAGCTGCCGCACGTCGGTCTTTTTCGGCATTGGATTTTTGACCGAGTTTTTCCCATACTTCGGCACGTCCGAGAAGCGCTTCGGGATCGAGTGCATTTAAGTTAACCGACGTGTTATAATCGTTGAGTGCATCTTGCAAACGGCCCGAAACGCTTTGTTGGTGGGCACGAGCAGAATAATAATACGAGTACTTGGGTTCGAGACGAATGGCTTGATTGATATCGGGCATACCGCGCTGCTCGTCGAATTGGTTAAAATACACGACAGCACGCTGATACCAAGCATCGGCAAAATCGGGTTTTATGCGAATACATTGTCCAAAGTCGCTGATAGCAGCCGGAAAATCGAGGAAAGGATAGGTTGCAGGACGCGTTTCGCCTTGAGGAGTGAAAAACCGGGAAAAAAGCAAGCCGCGGTAATACCAAGCTAGATGATTGCTAGAATCGGCCTGAATGGCTTGATTCATCGCATGGATAGCCAGTTGGAAGCGATCGGAGAAGTAATCCATACGCCCCATTTCGATCCAGGCATCAGAGCGGATTCGTTTCGTAGGAGAAAGTATGAGTTGTCGGAGAGAA